>CAZPTM010000016.1:0-5653 GCA_964589665.1 uncultured Limnohabitans sp.
TGGCTTGCCTGGGCTTCAGCGCTGACTTGGTCATGCAGTCCTTCTGCCACACGGCCGCTTACCCCAAGCCAGTGGACGTGAAGATGCACCGCGAACTGCCGAAGTTCATCTCCAACCGTGGTGGCGTGGCCCTGCGTCCGGGCGACGGCGTGATCCACAGCTGGCTCAACCGCCTGCTGCTGCCCGACACCGTGGGCACCGGCGGTGACTCGCACACCCGTTTCCCCATTGGCATTTCCTTCCCCGCAGGTTCCGGTCTGGTGGCCTTTGGCGCTGCTACCGGCGTGATGCCGCTGGACATGCCCGAATCCGTGCTGGTGCGCTTCAAGGGCCAGATGCAGCCTGGTATCACCCTGCGTGATCTGGTGCACGCCATTCCGCTGTACGCCATCAAGGCCGGTCTGCTGACGGTCGAGAAGGCCGGCAAGAAGAACGTGTTCTCGGGCCGCGTGCTCGAAATCGAAGGCCTGCCAGACCTGAAAGTTGAGCAAGCGTTCGAACTGTCTGACGCCGCTGCCGAGCGCTCTGCCGCTGCTTGCGCCATTCAGCTCAACCCCGAGCCGATCGCCGAGTACCTGCGCTCGAACATCGTTCTGATGAAGAACATGATCGCCAACGGCTACGAAGACGCCAAGACCCTGGCCCGCCGCATCGAGAAAGTCGAAGCCTGGCTGGCCAAGCCTGAGCTGCTCAAGGCCGATGCCAACGCGGAATACGCCGCCGTGATCGAGATCGACCTGGCCGACATCAAGGAGCCGATCGTCTGCTGCCCCAACGACCCCGATGACGCCAAGTTCATGAGCGAAGTGTCCGGCACCAAGATCGACGAAGTGTTCGTGGGTTCCTGCATGACCAACATCGGTCACTTCCGCGCCGCTGGCAAGATTCTGGAAGGCAAGAAAGACATTCCGGTGCGCCTGTGGGTGGCTCCGCCCACCAAGATGGACGCAGCCGAGCTGACCAAGGAAGGCTACTACGCCACCCTGGGCGGCGCTGGCGCCCGCATGGAAATGCCCGGCTGCTCGCTGTGCATGGGCAATCAGGCTCAGATCAAGGAAGGCAGCACCGCCATGTCCACCTCGACCCGCAACTTCCCCAACCGTCTGGGCAAGAACACCAACGTGTTCCTGGGCTCGGCCGAACTGGCTGCTGTGTGCTCCAAGCTGGGCCGCATCCCGTCGGTGCAAGAGTACATGGCCGAAATCGGTGTGGTGACGAAGAACGCCGACAAGATCTACAAGTACATGAACTTCGACCAGATCGAAGAGTATGCAGAGACCGCCAAAAGCGTGACGCTCTGAACTTGAGAGGCTGAAAAGCGAAACCCCCGCCAGCGTAAGCTGGCGGGGGTTTTTATTGAGTCGTCATTGCGAGGAGTGAAGTGACGAAGCAATCCGAGGTGTCAGCAACGAGATTGCGTCACGTCGTTCGCAATGACGTTTCAGTAACGGAAATCCAGGTTATTGCACTCTTCGCATTCTTCTTTCACCAGCCCCAATTTGGCAGCGATCGAGTGTAATTTGCAGCCCATGCAAAAGCCAAGCACAGTTTCAAGCCACATGAAGCCCAGACACACCCAGACGAGGGTGACTGGAATCCAGCGCGGCATGTAGTTGCTGGTGGTTGGGAGCACTTCGCTGCGCAGCAGGGTGTTGACCCAACCGGCAAATGTGTCCGGGTTAAAAAAGATCAGACAGGTGATGATAAAGCTCGAGCCCAAGGTCCAGGCAAAGCGCTTGGGGACCAGTGGTTTCCAGTAGGGACGATGGCTTTTGGCCAGGAAGCTGGCAATCAAAATGGTCGGCGACAAGCGTGAGGTGGTCACAAACAGGCCCGACAACATTTCGAACAGGGCATAAAACAATACCCATGTCTGCATCGTGTAATCGTAGGTGCGACGCACGGCTTCGACATGGTAGAGGATACGGCCGTCAAAGTCTGTGTCAAACGTGTCCTTGATCATGTTGCCAGTGACCTCCCAATGCGAGCCATAAACCACATTGAACAGGGTCAGGCCCATCATGATGGGAATGATCATCAGGATACCTGCGCGAATACGAACGGCGGTGTCGTTGATGAAGATGCTGTCTTCCTGCGTGTCGCGAAACCACAGGTTGCGAAACGTGTTGCGTACTTCGTTAAGGTTCCAGGCCATGTTTTGCCTCCCGGGAGAAAACCGATATTGACAAGGTCAATGAAGACAAAACTATACTCCTTTTACCCCTGGGGGTAAATGAATTTAGAACATGCGTGCAATCAACGCACCCTCTGCGGGACCCTCCATCGGAATCAACACGCGCAGCGGGCTGCCAGAGGCGACGTCGATGGTGTGGCCATCCATGTTCTTCATCTGGGTCAGCTGCACTTTGCGGTTGCCGCTGGGGTGGATGATTTCGAGGGTGTCGCCCACCGCAAAGCGGTTTTTGGTTTCCACCTCCACCCAGCCCTCGCGGACGCTGCGCACCTCGCCCACAAACTGGCTGCGGTGGCCCACCGAATGGCCGGTTTCGTAGTTCTGGTAACTCTGCGCGGGGCGGCGCTCCAGAAAGCCGGTGGTGTAACCACGGTGGGCCAGACCATCGAGCTCGCTGATGAGTTCGGGGTTGAAGGGGCGGCCAGCCACGGCATCGTCAATCGCGCGGCGGTACACCTGCGCGGTACGACTCACGTAATACAGGCTCTTGGTGCGGCCTTCGATCTTGAGCGAGTCCACGCCAATCTTGACCAGACGCTCAATGAGCTCGACGGCGCGCAGGTCCTTGCTGTTCATGATGTAGGTGCCGTGCTCGTCTTCCATGATGGGCATCAGCTCGCCTGGACGGTTGGCTTCTTCGATCAAATACACCTTGTCGGCCGCCGGGTGACGCGCACCATCGCCGCAGGACGAAAACGCCTTGTCGGCGCTTTCCTGTTCGCTGGCAAAGTTGAAGTCGCCTTCCATCTTGACGGGCAGCACTTCGCCACTGTCGGTCTGGTCAGTGGCCTCGCTGGTGGCGTAGTTCCAGCGGCAGGCGTTTGTGCAGGTGCCCTGATTGGGGTCGCGGCGGTTGAAATAACCCGACAACAGGCAGCGGCCCGAGTAGGCAATGCACAGCGCGCCGTGCACAAACACCTCGATCTCCATGTCCGGACATTCCTGGCGGATTTTTTCCACCTCGTCCAGGCTCAGCTCGCGGCTCAAAATAATGCGGCTCACGCCCATCTTCTGCCAGAACTTCACGGTGGCCCAGTTGGTGGTGTTGGCCTGCACCGAGAGGTGGATCGGCATGTCGGGCCACTTCTCGTGCACCATCATCATCAGACCGGGGTCGGCCATGATCAGGGCGTCGGGCTTCATCTCAATGACGGGTTCAATGTCGCGCAGGTAAGTGCGCACCTTGTCGTTGTGTGCGATCAGGTTGCTGGTGACAAAAAACTTCTTGCCCAAGGTGTGGGCTTCTGAAATGCCTTGGGCCAGTTGTTCGAGGCGGAATTCGTTGTTACGGGCACGCAGGCTGTAGCGGGGCTGGCCGGCGTAGATGGCGTCGGCGCCAAAAGCATAGGCGGCACGCATTTTGTCCAGCGAGCCGGCAGGCAGCAAAAGTTCGGGGGCTTTGATCGAGGTCATGCCCATATTGTCCGTTGTTTGGCGCCGCTTGGCAGCCAGCAGGCACAATGGGCCCATGGTAAACACAGAGATGGTGATTGCAGGCGCAGGCATTGGCGGGCTGGCCGCCGCGTTGGCTCTGGCGCGACAGGGGCAGGCGGTGCAGGTGCTCGAGCGTGCTGAGGCGTTTTCCGAGGTGGGGGCGGGCATTCAAATCGGCCCCAATGTCACGCGCATTTTGCAAGCTTGGGGCTTGAACGATGCTTTGCACGCCGTGGCGGCCTTTCCCAAACGCCTGCAGGCGCGCGATGCCCGCAGTGGCCTTGTTGTGGGTGAGTTACCTTTGGCCGAGCGCACGCAAGCCGTCTATGGTGCACCTTACGCCAGCATTCACCGCGCCGACCTGCATGCCTTGTTGGCCGAAGCTGCTTTGGGTGCAGGTGCCAAGGTGTCCCTGGGTCATCAACTGCAGCAGGTGCTGCAAACCGACAGTGGCGTGCAACTGCAAGGTGTTCGCGCTGATGGCTCGGCATGGCACATGCACAGCCAGGCGCTGCTGGGTGCCGATGGTCTGTGGGGCCTGACCCGGCAAGCCATGGGACTCGTGGATGAGCCGCGCTTTTCGGGGCAACTGGCCTACCGTGCCTTGGTCCCACAAGCGGATTTGCCCGCGCATTTGCGCACCGACCAGGTGACGGTGTGGATGGGCCCCAAAGTGCATGTTGTGCATTACCCGGTGCAGGCAGGGCGGGGGCAAAACATCGTGGCCATCGTGCATGGCGCCAAACCGCAAAACCCACAAGACTGGGACCAGGCAGCAGTGCAGCAAGGACTGTGGACGGGTTTGGGTGCGGTGTGTTCGTCTTTGCGTGAACGTTTGGAGGCTGTGCCGAGCTGGCGCTTGTGGGCTTTGCACGACCGCCCACCTTTGAGCAGTGCAACCCAAATGGCGCAAGGCCGCCTGGCCTTGCTGGGCGATGCCGCACACCCCATGCGTCCGTACCTGGCTCAGGGCGCGGGCATGGCCATTGAAGACGCACACGCTTTGGCGCAATGCTGGTCGCAGGATGAACCTGTTGAACAACGCTTGGCGCACTACGCCAGCCAGCGCTGGGCGCGCAATGCACGGGTGCAAGCGCGATCCATTCGCAACGGTGAAATTTTTCATGCCCAAGGGCCTGTGGCCTTGGGGCGTAATGTGTCGCTGCAGTTGCTGGGTGCTCGCCTGATGGATGTGCCCTGGTTGTACGGCCACCAGGGTTAGAAAGCAAAGGCTTTAGGCGAGCGTTGGCAGGCCGTGGCGTTGCCGAGCGCGCTGGCAGGCATCGCTGCCTTCTTCAAATTCACGGCAAGGGGAGGGGCGCCACTCGTAAATACCGCAAGTGGTCTTCACGCCAATGCGACCATACAGCGCTGCACAGCGCGGTGGGCTGTGGTCGGTGCCGCGCATGCGGCAGGTGTGTTCGGTGATCGGGGCGGCCAAGCCCGCAGGCACCGAGCCGCCGCCTTCTTCGTATTCAAACACCGAAAAGTCCACCCGAAAGCTGGCGCAGCAAGCCCCGCAGCTGGTGCACTGGCTCATGTCACTGCGTTCAGGCGTTCACGCGGCCGAGCAGCAAAAACTCCATGAGCGCTTTTTGCACATGCATGCGGTTCTCGGCTTCGTCCCACACGACGGACTGCGCGCCGTCAATGACTTCGGCGGTCACTTCCTCGCCGCGGTGGGCGGGCAGGCAGTGCATGAACAGGGCATTAGGCTTGGCCACGGCCATCATGGCCTCGTCCACACACCAGTCGGCAAATGCGGCTTTGCGCGCTTCGTTCTCGGCCTCGTAGCCCATGCTGGTCCACACATCGGTGGTGACCAGGTCCGCGCCACGACAGGCTTCCAGCGGGTCGCTGAACACCTTGTAGTGCGCATTGCCTTTCACGCCCGCCACCTCGGCATTGACTTCGTAGCCGCTGGGCGTGCTCACGTGCACGGTAAAGCCCAGCAGCTCCGCCGCCTGCAGCCAGGTGTTGGCCATGTTGTTGCCGTCGCCCACCCAGGCCACGACCTTGCCCTGA
>CAZPTM010000016.1:5663-14659 GCA_964589665.1 uncultured Limnohabitans sp.
AGGTGAAGATGTCCGCCATGATCTGGCAGGGGTGGAACTCGTTGGTCAGGCCGTTGATGACCGGCACGCGCGAGTGTTCGGCAAACTTTTCGATCTTGTCTTGCCCAAAGGTGCGGATCATGACCAGGTCGGTCATGCGGCTGATCACGCGGGCGCTGTCTTCAATCGGCTCGGCCCGGCCCAGCTGGCTGTCGCCCGTGGTCAGGTGCACCACCGAGCCACCGAGCTGGTACATGCCGGCCTCAAAGCTCACACGGGTGCGGGTGCTGGCCTTTTCAAAAATCATGGCCAGCGTGCGGTCAGCCAGCGGATGGTATTTTTCGTAAGCCTTGAATTTGCGCTTGATCTCGGCGGCGCGCTTGAACAAGTGCGCGTATTCGTCGGCCGTGCAATCGGTGAACTGAAGGTAGTGGCGAATCGTCATGCTTGCTCTGCCAAAAATTGTTGGATCTGCGGCACCACAATAGACAGTACCTCGTCAGCCTCGGCGATGGTCATGATCAGCGGAGGCACCATGCGCACCACGCTGTCGGCGGTCACACTGATGAGCAGGCCCGCTTCTGCGCAGCGGTTGGTCAGCACGCCGCAGGGCTTGTCCAGCTCCACGCCGAGCATCAAGCCAAAGCCACGGATCTCTTTCACGCCAGGCTTGCCGGCCAGGGCTTTCTCCAGACCGGCTTTCAGGTGCGCCCCCACTTTGGCGGCGTTGTCCAGCAAGCCGTCTTTTTCCATGATGCGGATGGTCTCCACCCCGGCACGCATGGCCAGCGGGTTGCCGCCAAAGGTGCCGCCGTGGTTGCCCGGCTGGAACACGTTGGCGGCCTTGGGGCCCGCCACCACGGCGCCAATCGGCACACCCGATCCCAGGCCTTTGGCCAATGGCATCACATCGGGCACGATGCCTGCCCACTGGTGCGCAAACCATTTGCCGGTGCGGCCCATGCCGCACTGCACTTCGTCAATCATCAGCAGCCAGTCTTTTTCGTCGCACAGGGCGCGCACTTGCTGCAAATACTCGGTGCGCATGGGGTTGACGCCGCCTTCGCCCTGAATGGTTTCAAAGAACACGGCCACCACGCTGGGGTCGTTGGCGGTGGCGGCCTTCAGGGCTTCGATGTCGTTGACCGGAACGCGAATAAAACCCTCGACCAGCGGCTCAAACCCCTTTTGGATTTTGGCGTTACCCGTGGCGCTCAGCGTGGCCAGCGAGCGGCCATGGAAAGCCTTTTCGTACACCACGATTTTCGGAAAGCCGATGCCCTTGTCGTGGCCAAACTTGCGCGCCAGTTTGATGGCGGCTTCGTTGGCCTCCAGACCGGAGTTGCAGAAAAACACATTGGTCATGCCCGACAGCTCCACCAGCTTGGCGGCCAGCTTTTCCTGGTTGGGCACGTGGTAGTAGTTGCAGCTGTGGATGATCTTGGCCACCTGGTCCTGCAGCGCGGGCACCAGCTCGGCGTGGTTGTGGCCCAGCGTGTTCACGGCAATGCCGGCCAAGGCATCGAGGTACTGCTTGCCATTGACATCCCAAACGCGGCAACCCTGACCGCGCTCGAGCGCGATGGGCAGGCGCCCATACGTGTTCATGGTGTGCGGCGAAGCGGCTTCAATGAAAGCAGACATGCAAAAACTCCGGTGCAAATAAAAAGCGGCCCAACGAAAGAGGGCCGTTGAAACGTGATTTTAGAGGTATTCATGACGCTGCCGTGACAAACGCCCAGCCGGTGTAAAGCTCTGCCGTATTCGGGTTACCACTGAGTTTCAAGTCTTATATAAGATACAATACCTGCCATCGAGCAGCGTGTGGTGATCCCATGCGTTTGCGCCATACGTTTTACCCCTCTACCCGATGGTTTCCAACACTGCCAAAGAAGTTTTCATCCAGGGCATCACCCTCGATGGCAGAACCTTCCGCCCCAGCGACTGGGCGGAGCGCCTGGCAGGCGTCATGAGCCCTTTTCGCCCTGGTGGTGCTTGTCCGGGCAGCCATCTGAGCTATTCCCCTTGGTGCATCCCCACATCCATGGGCAACGTCAAGTGTGTGGTGGTGCACCGCGACTTGCAAGACCATGAACCTATGGCTTGGGACTTTGTGATGAACTTTGCCAAAGACAACCACCTGCAAGTGGTCGAGGCCTGCCTGATACCAGACCCACCCGTTTCGAAATAAATCACCGCTGAAATGAAAAAACCGCCCGAAGGCGGTTTTAGTTTTTTTGCTGACAGCGCACCCGATTCAAACGGCGGCAGGGCAGGCCCTGCCGGGCTGTGATCCGTTAGAGGGGATCAGGCTGCGGCCAAGGCCAGAGCCTTGACTTTGGCGGACAGACGGCTCTTGTCGCGAGCAGCCTTGTTCTTGTGGAAGATGCCTTTGTCGGCAATGCTGTCAACCACGGCTTGCATTTTTGCAAACAGTTCGGTGGCTTTGGTCTTGTCACCAGCCACAACAGCTTTTTCCACGTTCTTCACAGCGGTGCGGTACTTGGAGCGCAGCGAAGAGTTGGCGGCGTTGATTTTGGTGTCCTGGCGGACGCGTTTACGGCCAGAGGCCAGACGGGGGTTCTTTTTCTTAGGCTTTCCAGATGCCATGATATTTTTCCTTTGGGTCTGAGGATGTTGTCAGCAAAGCCGACTATTGTAACAGCTGCCGCAAAACCTGCCAATCTGCCCCAGCCAAGGCGGGGCCAAGCCGCTACACTGCGCACGTGAGCTTGTTCAAATCTGCCTCTGTTGTGTCCCTGCTGACCCTGGCCTCGCGTGTGCTGGGGCTGGCGCGCGAGCTGTTGGTCGCCTCCATTTTTGGCGCCAGCGCGTTGACCGACGCCTTCAATGTCGCGTTTCGCATTCCCAATCTGTTCCGTCGCCTGTTTGCCGAAGGGGCGTTCAGCCAGGCCTTTGTGCCCGTGCTTGCCGGCCACCGTGCTCGTGAGGGCGACGATGCCACGCGCCAAGTCATCGACAACGTCGCCACCTGCCTGTTTTGGGCCTTGCTGCTGGTGTCGGTGGTGGGCGTGCTTGCTGCTCCCGCGCTGGTGTGGGCGTTGGCCAGCGGCCTGCGCCAAAACGCCCAAGGCTACGACGCCGCTGTGCACATGACACGCTGGATGTTTCCCTACATTGCCTTCATGTCGCTGGTGGCTTTGTCGGCGGGCATCCTCAACACTTGGAAGCGCTTTGCCGTCCCGGCTGCCACGCCAGTGCTGCTCAATGTCTGCATGATCGCTGCAGCCTGGTGGGGCGCCCCGGCTTTTGAGCGCATGGGCTTGCCCGCTATTTATGCCTTGCCCGTGGGCGTCATGCTCGGTGGGGCGCTGCAGTTGGGACTGCAGTGGCCAGCACTCAAGCGCCTTCAGTTGTTGCCCAGTATCGCCATCAGCGCCAAGGGCATTGCCCAGGCCTGGCGCAGCCCGGCCACACGCGAGGTCTTACGCCTCATGGCGCCCGCCTTGCTGGGCGTGGGCGTGGCGCAAGTGTCCTTGCTCATCAACACCCAAATTGCCTCGCATCTGCGCGAAGGCAGCGTCAGCTGGCTCAGCTACGCCGACCGTTTGATGGAATTCCCCACCGCCTTGCTCGGCGTTGCGCTGGGCGTCGTGCTCATGCCACAACTGGCTGCAGCTCGCGCCAAAAACGACGTGCAGTCCTACAGCGCCATGCTCGACTGGGGGCTGCGTCTGGTTCTCTTGCTGGCCTTGCCTTGCGCGCTGGCCCTGCTGGTGTTTGCCCAACCCCTGGTGTCGGTGCTCTACCACTATGGCGCTTTCTCGGCGGTCGATGTGCAGCAAACCACCCTGGCCTTGATGGGCTACGGCCTGGGCTTGCTGGGGCTGGTCGCCATCAAGGTGCTGGCGCCGGGTTACTACGCCAGCCAGGACATTCGCACCCCCGTGCGCATTGCCATGGTGGTGCTGGTGCTCACCCAGTGCATGAACCTGGTGTTCGTTCCCTGGCTGGCACATGCGGGTTTGGCCCTGTCGATAGGCGTAGGCGCACTCATCAACGCAGTCTGGTTGCTCACAGGCCTGCTGCGCCAAAAGCGCTATGTGCCGCAGCCAGGCTGGGCCAAGTTTGCGATGCAGGTGGTGCTGTCCACGGCCGCCTTGGGGGCGTGGCTGTGGTGGGCTGCACACGCACTCGACTGGGTGCAACTGCAGGCCGTACCTTTGCACCGTCTGGGCTGGATGCTGGGCGTGTTGCTGGTCAGCGCCGTGCTGTATTTTTCCGTGTTGTGGCTGCTGGGTGTGCGCCGGCAAGCCTTTGTTCGCCGATGATGTAGGTAAGCACCGTGAACATGCTCAACTTTGACCAAACCCCATCGCCGCTGGATTACTTTGCCTCGCTGGTGGGCAGCGACGAACATTTCCCGTTGCTCGAGGCCGCCGCCAGCATTGCCCAAATTGAAGAGCCCGAGCTCGATATGGAGCTGGTGCTCGAAGAGGTCGAGCGCATGGTCGAACGTGTGCGCAGCCGCATGCTTACCGATGCCGACGATTTGACGCGACTTGCCGTGCTCAACCACGTGTTCTACAAAGATATGGGTTTTGGCTTGAACGCCAACGACTACTACGCCCCCCGCAACAGCTTTGTGCACGAGGTGCTGCGCACCCGACGTGGCATTCCGGTGTCGATTGCAGTGATTTGGCTGGAACTGGCGCAAGCGCTACGCTTGAATGCGCATGGCATTTCTTTTCCGGGCCACTTCCTGGTCAAGGTCGCGCTCGAAAGTGGTTTGGTTGTACTTGACCCCGCTACTGGCGAATCGCTGGGCATTGACCATTTGTCCGAGCGTCTGGAGCCTTACCGCGACGAAGAAGACCAAAGACTCAAGCCCGACCTGGACGAGGGCGAAACCCCGCTGGGCCTGTACCTGCAAAGCTGCCCGCCGCGAGACGTGCTCACGCGCATGCTGCGCAACCTCAAAGAGATTTACCAAACCCAGCAAGACTGGCCCGCCTGTCTGGCAGTGCTGGACCGGATTTTGGTCTTGTGGCCCGAAGCCTGGGCAGAGCGTCGCGACCGAGGACTGGTGCATGCCGAGTTGGGCAACGCAGGCCAGGCCTTGTCAGACCTGCAAGCCTATTTAGATGCAGAGCCCCTGGCCTCAGACCAGGGCGCGCTGCAAGCCCGCATCAAAGAAATTGCGGGCGAAGCCGGCCTTTAAGCCACCACCACCTGTGCGCCGTCGCCTTGGGCGGCAATCTGGCCAATCGTGTAGACCGTTTCACCCGCAGCCCGCAAAGTGGCGGCGCAAGCCTCGGCTTCGGTTGCAGCAACCACTACCACCATGCCAATGCCGTTGTTGAAGGTGCGGTTCATTTCGATATCGTCAATGCCGGCGGTTTGTTGCAGCCAGGCAAAGAGTTCGGTTTGCGGCCAGCTGCCCTTTTGCAGGTGAGCGGCCAAGCCATCGGGCAACACGCGGGGAATGTTTTCCAGCAAGCCGCCGCCGGTGATGTGGGCCAGGGCCTTGATGCCAGAGGCATCTTCCGTGTTCGGGTGTGCAGCCAATGCAGCCAGCACGTTTTTCACATACAGGCGGGTCGGCTCCATGATCGCTGCCTTGAACGGCTTGCCGTCCAGCGTGGCGGGCGCCTTGGTGCCCGCACGCTCAATACATTTGCGCACCAGCGAAAAACCATTGGAATGCACGCCACTTGATGCCAAGCCCAGCACCACATCGCCGGCCTGTACGCCAGCGCCGGTCAGAATCTTGCTCTTTTCAACCGCGCCAACGGCAAAGCCCGCCAGGTCATATTCGCCCGCGGGGTACATGCCCGGCATTTCGGCGGTTTCGCCGCCAATCAGGGCGCAGCCCGACAGCTCGCAACCTTTGGCAATGCCGCCCACCACGGCCGCTGCTGTGTCCACGTCGAGCTTGCCGCAGGCAAAGTAGTCCAGAAAGAATAGCGGCTCGGCACCTTGCACCAAAACGTCGTTCACGCTCATGGCCACCAGGTCAATGCCCACGGTGTCGTGCATGTTCCACTCGAAAGCCAGCTTGAGCTTGGTGCCCACGCCGTCGGTGCCACTCACAAGCACTGGTTCCTTGTAGCGCTTGGGCACTTCAAACAGGGCGCCAAAACCGCCAATGCCTGCCAGCACGCCTTCGCGCATGGTTTTCTTGGCCAGGGGTTTGATGCGTTCAACCAGTTCATCGCCGGCAACGATGTCCACGCCGGCGTCTTTGTAGGAGAGAGGTGTTTGGCTCATGAGGGGGCCTGCGCATGTGCAGGTCTAATCAGGGTCGAAGGGGCCCGATAAACGGTGGGCAGACTAAAATCAATCTCAATTTTAAGGGTTTACCCAAAACGGCTGCGTATGCAGCCACGATTTTTATTCAAACGCATCCCTTCATGACTGCTCAACCTTCATTTGCCCGCTGGCTGGCCTGGGGTAGTGTGGCTTTGGTGGCCGCGCTGCTGGTGTGGGCGTTGGCACCGGTGCTCTCGCCCTTTATCGTCGCAGCGGTACTGGCTTACGCGCTGCAACCCGTGGTCAAAAAACTCCAAGGCCTGGGCCTGCCGCGCTGGCTGGCAGCTGTAGTGGTCGAGTGCGTAGCCTTGCTGGCACTGCTTGGACTGTTGATGCTGCTGGTGCCGGTACTGCTCAAAGAAGTCCCCCAAATTCAGCAACAACTGCCCCTCATTGTGGACCGCGTGGGTGCCACGCTAGAGCACTGGCTGGGCCAGTTCGGTCTGCCTGGCGTGCCAGACTTTGCGCAAATCAAAGCGCAGCTGCTGACGTATTTGAACGACAACCGCCAGGATTGGCTCAAACCCCTGTTGTCCTCGCTCAAGGTCGGAGGCAGCGCAGCCCTGGCCGTGGTGGGCCATGTGGTGCTGGTGCCGGTGGCGCTGTTTTTCTTGCTCAAGGACTGGCCGCGTTTGTCAGAGCAAGTGCACCTGCTCATTCCCCCGGCCTGGCGTCCCAGGCTCGACGGCCTGCTTGCCGAGGTAGATGAAGTGCTGGGCCAATATCTGCGCGGCCAACTCTCTGTCATGGTGATTTTGGCTTTGTACTACGCGCTGGGGCTGCGCTTGTTCGGGCTGGAGCTGGCCTGGCCGATCGGGGTGTTTACCGGACTGGCCATGTTTGTGCCTTACCTCGGTTTTGGTATTGGGTTGGTGTTGGCATTGATGGCCGGTGTGCTGCAAATGCCTGTACCTGATGCGCTGACCATGGTCGCTGTGGTGTACGGCAGCGGGCAGCTGATTGAAGGCTTCTTCCTCACGCCTCGCCTGGTGGGTGAACGTGTGGGCCTGCACCCCTTGGCCGTGATTTTTGTGTTGCTTGCCTTCGGGCAATTGCTGGGGTTTGTGGGCGTGTTGGTGGCCTTGCCCGTCAGTGCTGCTTTGCTTGTGGCTTTGCGCCATTTACGCGCCAGTTATTTTAATAGCCCGCTGTACCACGCCACGCACGAAGACCACCGGAGTGGCCGCGCGTGAGGCAAATCGCCCTTGACATTGGCCTGGCCCCCGAGCCCTCGCTGGAGAATTTTGTCGCCATCGGCAACGAAGCCGTTCTCAACCATCTGCGCCTGTGGACGCAAGACGGCGCCCGCGCACCTGTACCCACCTACCTGTGGGGCGGCGAGGGCAGTGGCAAAACCCACCTGCTGCGCGCCGTCTATCTGGCCCTGCGCGACCACGGCGTGCCCGCCGGCTGGATGGACGCACACATGCGCCATCCCCCAGAATTTGATGAAGACTGGCGCGTCGTCATCCTGGACGACGTTCACCTCTACGACGCCGAGCAGCAACACATGGCCTTCAACTGGTTTGTGAATGCGCTCACCCCCCAAACCGGCGATGCCCGCTGGGTGCTCGCCTCGGGCAGCGCTGCGCCCGTGCAACTGCAACTGCGCGACGACCTGCGCAGCCGCCTAGGCTGGGGCCACATTTACGGCCTACACGTGCCCGACGATGAAGCCCGACGCGCCGTACTGCGCCAAGCGGCCGACGCCCGTGGCCTGTTTTTGAGCGACGACGTCATGTCCTATATGCTCAACCGTTTCTCCCGCGACCTCTCCAGCCTCATGCAACTGCTCGACAACCTGGACCAATACGCCTTGCAAACCCGTCGAGCCATCACCATCCCCTTGCTCAAATCCATGCTGGAAAACGAATGAAACTGGCCCTTTTCGATCTGGACCACACCCTCCTGCCCATCGACTCCGACTACTCCTGGGGCGAGTTCACCATCACCCTGGGCTGGACCGACCCCGGCAGCTTCAAGCAGCGCAACGACGAGTTCTACGCCCACTACCAGGCCGGCACGCTCGACATTCACGACTACGTGCGCTTTGCCACCCAGGCCGTACGCCTGCAAGGC
Source organism: uncultured Limnohabitans sp. (assembly GCA_964589665.1). Classification (GTDB taxonomy): domain Bacteria; phylum Pseudomonadota; class Gammaproteobacteria; order Burkholderiales; family Burkholderiaceae_C; genus Limnohabitans_A. The sequence goes on from CAZPTM010000016.1 coordinate 13,995, forward strand.
GCGCAAGCCGCCGCCCAGGCGCACGGACGCTACATGCGCGAAGTCATCACCCCTAACATCCGCCCCGCCGCGCTGAATCTGGTGCGCGAGCACCAGGCCGCGGGCGACACCGTCATGATCGTCACCGCCACCAATGAGTTTGTCACCCGCCCCATCGCCCAAGCCTTTGGGGTGAGCGAGCTCATTGCCGTGGAACTCGAGCGCGACGCCAGCGGCTGGATCACCGGAGAAATCAAAGGCACGCCCTCCTTCCGGGAAGGTAAAGTGCAACGCGTTCAGCAGTGGCTGGCCGACCGCGGCTTGGGCTGGGGGGATGTGGACATGCACTTTTACTCCGACTCGCCCAACGACCTGCCCCTCCTCGAACGCGCTCAACACCCTGTGGCCACCAATCCTGACGAGCGTTTGCGTCAACTGGCGCAAACCCGTGGCTGGCCCATTCTGGATCTGTTCCAATGATCAAAAAAATCATCCATAAATTGCTGGGCAAACCTGCCAGCAACCGTCCCGACTTTGGTCGCCGCCATGAAGTGCCGGTTTCTGTACACCGCATCAACCCCGAGCTGGTGGACGAACGCGCCATCACCGTGGTGCGCACCTTGCACCAGGCTGGTTACGAAGCCTATGTGGTCGGCGGTGCTGTGCGCGACCTGCTGGTCGGTCTG
>CAZPTM010000017.1:0-14478 GCA_964589665.1 uncultured Limnohabitans sp.
AGTTTGACAACAACCGCCGCCTGATGGTGATTCGCCAGCCCATTGGCGTGTGCGCGGCCATCACGCCCTGGAACTTTCCGCTGGCCATGATCACCCGCAAGGTGGCCCCGGCCATTGCAGCGGGTTGCCCGGTCATCATCAAGCCTGCCGAGCAAACTCCGCTCACAGCGCTGGCCGCCGCCGAGCTGGCGCTGCGCGCGGGCATTCCGGCCGGTGTCATCAACATCGTCACTGCGGATGCCAATAACTCGATTGCGATCGGCAAGGTGCTCTGTGCCAGCGATGTGGTGCGCCATATCAGTTTCACGGGCTCGACCGAAGTGGGCCGCATCCTGATGGCGCAGTCTTCGCCCACGGTCAAAAAAATGTCGCTGGAGCTGGGAGGCAACGCACCGTTCATCGTGTTTGACGATGCCGACATAGACACCGCTGTCGAAGGCGCCTATGCCAGCAAGTACCGCAACGCAGGGCAGACCTGCGTGTGCTCCAACCGCATTTATGTTCAGGAAGGCGTGTATGAGCAATTCGCGCAAAAGTTCGCTTCAAAAGTGGCCACCGCCAAGGTGGGTAACGGTTTTGAAGATGGTGTCAACCAAGGCCCGTTGATCGAACCCTCGGCCATCGAAAAAGTCGAGCGCCATGTGCAAGACGCCATCGCCAAAGGTGCCCGCGTGCTCACCGGTGGCAAACGTCTGAGCGGCCAGTTCTTTGAACCGACGGTGGTGGCCGACGCCACAGCCGACATGGTCTGCGCAACCGAAGAAACCTTTGGCCCCTTCGCGCCCATCTTCAAGTTCAAGACAGAGCAAGAAGCCATTGATGCAGCCAACAACACTATCTTTGGTCTGGCCAGCTATTTCTACAGCCGCGACGTGGGCCGCATCTTCCGCGTGAGCGAGGCGCTGGAGTACGGGATGGTGGGTATCAACGTGGGTATTCTGGCCACAGAGCATGTGCCTTTTGGCGGTGTCAAGCAGTCTGGCCTTGGCCGCGAAGGCTCGCACCACGGCATTGACGACTATGTGGAAATCAAATACCTGTGTTTGGGGGACATTCTCAAATAATCCCAAATCCATCCAAATGTCAAAGCCCACTTCGGTGGGCTTTTTGCTGACGGCCTTATGCACTCGAATGTATATCAATTTCTATAAACAATGCAGCAACCATGCGGGTTAACGATGGATGGGGCAAATCAAAATTTCGCGAGCAAAACCATAGAATAGATTCCCAGGAATATTTTTTAAATCGTTATGCATGCCAGACTAGAACAACTCGGATTGACCGCACTGGCAACGTTTGCCTACGTTTTAACTTTCAAACTCAACCAATACCTCGACCCCTGGTTTTTATATGGACAAGGCATATCGCTTTTGTTTTTACCGGCTGGTGTGAAGCACGTATCCATCTTGCTCGCCGGTCGTTGGGGTGCACTTGGGAGCTTTTTGGGGTTGTTGATCATGGTGCCCGCGTTTTGGCCAGAGCTAAACCTTGGGATGGCCATACCCTATGTCGCCATCAGCACCTTGGCCACTTGGGCCGGCATTGTTCTGAGCATGCGGCTGATGGGCATTCGCGGTGATTTGAGCAACCTCAAACTTCTGCAACTGCCCGTACTGGACCTGGTCACCACTTTGTTTCACGCGGTTTTGACCAACAGCTTCTTCGTGCTGGCCGGGTTGAAGAAAATAAACGATTGGAATATCAATACGCTTGCGATGATGGTCGGCGACTACCTTGGCAGTTTGTGCCTGATGCTTGTGCTGTTTCTCGCGTTGCAATGGTGGCCTCGCAAAGCCATTCGAACACCTTAAAGCGATACAATCCAAGACGACAGCGCGGGTGTCGTTCAATGGTAGGACTCTTGCTTCCCAAGCAAATAACGTGGGTTCGATTCCCATCACCCGCTCCAAACACTTAAGTTGTTTGGCATTCCTCCAAAGCTGTAGACACTTTCTTAGCGGATTTGGAGGCTCGAAGGGGTTAACAGATCGCACTTGCTCTTCGAACTGGATCGATGAAATACAAGGCGCAAACAGTTGTTTTGGCAATCCTGTTGTTGATCTTGCCTGCGATTCATCTTGAGGTGCAGACATCAGATGACAGCTGGCTTGTGCTTGTCGACGGTCGTCCAGTTGATGTTGCGGGACTCGTTTCACAATTTCATGTCCAACTCACGCGTGAATGTGATCAAGTGCAAACGATTGAGTCCAATGACCCGTTGCACATGCAGGTCTTGCGTGCGATAGAACAGTACAGTCCTCCGGACTCTCTTTCAGCACATATTGTGGGCACGCGTCAGTTGGGAAATTGGGTGATCACACAAGTTAAATTCCGTCATTTGAACGATGCGGTGATTCTTCTGAAAACGTCTTCACAAGGTCTTGAGCTTGTACATAACGGCATCTGGAGCGGAAGCACGTACCCCCACCATCCTGAGTCCATGATTCGTCGTTACCTGCAAACTCGAGTTCCTGAAGTACCCGAAGATCTCATGGCGTGTTTTACTTATCGCTTGTGACCGCCATCACGAACAACACTCACAGCGCAATCCAAGCATGAACAAGCCAACAGAAGTTGATTTCGATCTGGCATCCCTGACTGACTGGAGCCTAGGCAAACACGATCAACACCAAACGCTTTGTATAACCAAAAGCTGGTCACTGCCGACCTTTGACGCTGCCATTGAACTCTTCAATGAAATAGCTCAGCTGGCTCAAAAGCAAGACCATCACCCGGAAATACTTTCGAGCCATACACACCTCATGGTGCGTATATGGACTCATGATGTGGCTGGCTTAACGCAAAAAGATTTTGCGCTGGCCACAGCCATTGATCAATTGACTCAAGCTCGATGATATTTAGCCCTCCCCACACCCCATGCTCACTCCCAACGCATCTTCGGCAACACCGGGGGTCATTTACTGGTTTCGAACGGATCTAAGGCTGCACGACCAACCAGCCCTGACGCGTGCGATCGAACAAGCCCAGCAGCTAGGTGGTTGGTTGCTGCCTGTCTACATCCATGACCCAGGTCTCCACGCTCAGACACCCTGGGGGTTCCAACGCACAAGCACGCATCGCCATGCCTGGCTGAGGATGGCTTTGAATGACCTGTCGGCGCGTTTGAAGTCACTGGGAAGCACCCTGATGGAGTTCAAGGGTGAACCAATTCACACCCTGGCCGAGCTTGTGGCGGTGATGGGCAACCCGCCCATCTATTGCGAGGACATCTGCGCTCCCGAGGAGCAAGCGCAGATCGATGCACTCCATGCGCTGGGGCTGCAGGTAGAGACCATCTGGCAATCTACACTCATGGCTCCCGAGGATCTGCCGTTTGTACCCGAGGACGTGCCGGATCGGTTTACGACATTTAGACAGGCGCTTGAAAAGAGCCAAGTCCGCGCAGCGGAACCCACCCCAACCCTCACAACCCTCCCGCCTTTGCCCGCAGCCAAACGCCTGCTGGCATGCCAAGGTCTGCTCAGTGATGCGGGCCAGTCCATGGATGTGGATGGCGCCAGGCCTGACCCGCGCGCCGCGTTTCCATGGGACCAGGCTGGGTTTCATGGCGGAGAGACGGCCGCTCTGGCCCATCTGGAGCAATACTGCCGTCGTGGCCTGCCCCACACCTACAAAATCACCCGCAATGGATTGGTAGGCACCGATTTCTCCAGTAAGTGGTCGCCCTGGTTGGCGACGGGCGCACTGTCGGCAAGAACCGCCTGGGCGGCCATCGCCGATTTTGAAAAAACCAATGGCGCCAACGAGAGCACGTATTGGCTGGGCTTTGAGCTCTTGTGGCGCGACCATTTTCGGTGGCTGCATCGCAAGTACGGCCTCAAGTTATACACAGGCAAAGGACTGAGCCAACTGCCTCCTCCGGCCCATAACCGCGACCGATTCGAACAATGGTGTCACGGCCAAAGCGGCCATGCGTTCATCGATGCGGGCATGCGGGAACTGATGTTGACGGGCTATCTTTCCAACAGAATGCGCCAGAACGTCGCAAGCTACCTGGTCCACGATTTAAGGTGCGATTGGCGTGGCGGTGCTGCATGGTTTGAAGCCCATTTGATTGACTATGACGTCTACAGCAACCTGGGCAACTGGCTGTATATCAGTGGACGCGGCACGGACCCCAGACACAATCGCCGCTTTAACCCTGATCTCCAAGCCAGCACCTACGATCCGAAGGGTGATTACATCCGGCTTTGGGCCCAGGCTTGAGTTGGCAAAGCCGGATCCAGATTGCCGAAACTGACTGACGTTGAGGGCTTTGGAGATTGGACAGATTTTTCCAGTTTGTGAACATCAAGCCCCATACCAATGAGTCGCTGCAGTAAAGCTTTGTACCTGGCCTCATCCACAACTGGCGTGCGAGACAGTATCCACAAATATTGCCGACCGGGTTCACTGACTGCGACCAACTCATAGCCCGCATCCAGATCCACCACCCAGTAGTCACCCCAGACGAATGGCAGAAACGACAACCACGCTGGGGCGAAGCGGACCTCCAGCTTGGCCGATGTCGGGCCGCCCAGTTGCCGTGCGAGCCCCATCGCCATCTTCAGACGTCCATCAGCCAGGCGACACTGGTTTTGAACCTCAATTTGACCATCCGGGCGTAAGACGTAATTCGCCGAGGTGTCTGAAGCACAGTCTTTTTGAAACGAGTTCGGGAACTTGGCAATTTCGTACCATCGGCCCAGATATCGTGGCACATCAAGGGTTGAAATGGCTTGTAGCGAACCCGAGTTTTGCGCATGAACACTCAAGGCGAAACATGCCAGAGCGCTGATCAAGAATGTTCTGTAGATCTTCATCTTTAGTTGCTTGTACGAACCCATCCTATAAGGCTGTTTCACCAGGCAATCGACTGGCCTTTGTAATCGAGAAATCTGGCTCCTGATTGCTGCTGCAAATTGCGCAACACGTGCATCATGGAGGCCACCGCGGCCTGTGGCTCCAGGACGTGGCTCAGGCCGGATGTGTAGGGGGCAGAAAGTCGAGATCGCACCGTGCCCGGTTGCATGGCCACCACCCGGAGTAAAGGTCGCTTGCGCTGCACCTCCACGGCTGCCGTTTGCAAAAACATGTTCAACGCTGCCTTGGAGGCCCGATAGCCGTACCAACCGCCTTTGCGGTTATCGGCAATGCTGCCCACGCGAGCTGACAGTTTGGCGTAAACGCTGTCACCATTGGACATCAATCCCACAAGCTGGCGCATCAGCAGGATCGGGCCTACCGCATTGATGGAGAAAGACTGCAGCAGATGCTCGCGATCGAGGGCTGCCAATGATTTTTCGGGGCCCATACCGTCAATGTCCAGTGCGCCTGTAGCATCAATGACCAGATCAAAAGGTGCATCAGGCGCAAGCGCTTGTGCAAGACGCTCAAAGCTGCTGATGTCTTCCAGGTCAAAGCCCGAGGGATGCTCGCGCGAGACGCCCTTGACCTCCATGCAATGGGGGTCGGTCTGCAGGTGCTGCACAAAGGCGCTTCCTATTGATCCGGTTGAACCCACAACCAGGGCTTTGTAGGGCGAAGGCCAAGTGCAGACGGACATATCCTCAGTCCATCTGTGCCGGTTCGCCCGTTACCCGCCCTTGGCGCCAGCTCTGGACTTGCAAAGCAATGTCGCCGGCGGTTTTGAGAATGCGAACGTCCTTGGGGACAGCCCTGGAGAAAGCCAGTGCACCCGCGCCACCAATCCAGATTTCCACCCCTGAGGGCAAGTGCGCCTGCAATTGGCGCAGGCTGTCAGCCACATCGTTGCGGCTAGCATGGGCACTGAAGCTCAAAGCCAGAACTTCGATCTGCAGTCGCTCGACAGCCTCGATTATTTCGGAAACAGGTGTCGACGTGCCCAGCAAAAATCGCTCACAAGACTCCAGCGCAAACTGGCACTCTGCCATGAGCAAGCCCAGACCGTGCTGCTCGCCTGGCGTGGTGGTCAGCAGCACACGCGGGTTTTGAGTGTTTCCCCCACCGGCAGTGTCGATGGCCGTGATGGCATCACGAAGCACCGATTGCAGGATCTCGGTGAACAAGTGTTCCTGGTAGATGGAAATCTGTCCTTGCATCCAGGCTTCACCCACCAACTGGCACAAGGGCGCAATCGTAGTCTCGATCACTTGCGCCAGGCCTTGTCGAACAATGCTTCGCTGCAAGGCTTGCTTGATTAAAACCGTTTCATCGGCCGACAGCCATGCAATCCATTGTTCATCCAATGGGCTGTTTTCAAGCCCCTGACCCTTGTTTCGCTTGGTACCTTTGGCTTTGGCAGCGGGCAACTCCAGGATCTCTTGCAAGGCTTTCAGAGATTGACCCACAACCTTGCCGGGGCGGTGATCGGCGTCGAGCAGGCGTTTGATCAGCTTGAGCTGCTGCAACTGCTCGGCGGGGTAATGGCGCTCACCGTTGGCATCGCGAACAGGGCGCGGAAACCCGTAGCGGCGTTCCCAGACACGCAGTGTGTCCTTGCCAAGCCCCGTCTCACGCTGAACATCGGCAATGTGCCAAAGCACAGCAGACTGTGCCGCACTGATGTCTGGTTCTGGTTTGGGTGTGTTCATGTTGATTTCGAATATAAACCTTATTTTGCATAGACAAAACAGTTTGCACAAGCCATATTTGATGATCTAGAATTATTTTGTCCATGACAAAAAGGAGTTTTCATGAAAGTGGCGATCGTAGGTTCCGGCATTTCCGGACTGGCAGCAGCGCACCGCCTGCACCCCCACGCCCATGTCACTCTGTTGGAGTCCGGCGACTATTTCGGTGGACACACCCACACCGTCGACATCACCCTGCCCACTGCGCAGGGCAACAAAACCTGGGGCGTGGACACGGGTTTTCTGGTCTTCAACGAACGAACCTACCCCCAGCTGATCGCCTTGCTGGCAGAGCTGGACGTGGCCACCAGCGCATCGGACATGTCGTTTTCGGTGCAGGTGCCCGCCAGCCACAGCCACCCCGCGCTGGAATGGAGCGGCAGCAACCTGGCCACCGTGTTTGCCCAGAAAAGCAACCTGCTGCGCCCTCGCTTTTGGGGCATGCTGGCCGACTTGCTGCGCTTTAACCGCCTGTGCACGCAGCTGGCGCAAAGTGGACAGGACGCCGACATGGCCGAGCCCCTTCAGGCTTTTCTGGAGCGGCACCGCTTTGGTCAGGCGTTTCGCGACTGGTATTTCCTGCCCATGCTCGGCTGCATCTGGAGCTGCCCCACCGACCAGATGCTGCAGTTTCCGGTCGCCACCATGATCCGGTTTTGCCACAACCACGGCCTGTTGCAAGTCAACGACCGCCCGCAGTGGCACACGGTGGTCGGCGGCGCCCGCCATTACGTGGAAAAAATCATCACCCGGCTGCCCGATGCACGGCTGAACACCCCCGTGCGCCGCATTGACCGTGACACCGCAGGCGTGACGCTGCACACCGACCAGGGCAGCGAGCGCTTTGACCATGTGGTTCTGGCTGCGCACAGCGACCAGGCCTTGGCCCTGCTGCAGCAACCCAGCGCCGACGAAGCGAAGGTGCTCGGAGCCATCCGCTACCAACCCAACCGCGCGGTGCTGCACACCGACACCTCGGTCTTGCCGACCCGGCGCGCCGCCTGGGCCGCCTGGAACTACGAGCGCGCAGCCGACGAACAGCAGGAGTCCAGCCGGGTGTGCCTGCACTACCTGCTCAACCAGCTCCAGCCCCTGCCCTTTGAGCAGCCTATTGTCGAATCGCTCAACCCGGTGCGTCCGATCGCTCGCCACAAGGTGCTGGCCGAGTTCGACTACAGCCACCCGGTGTTTGATCTGGCGGCCATCCAGGCCCAAAAACGCGTGCCCGAATTGCAAGGCCATCAGCACACCTGGTACTGTGGCGCCTGGACCGGCTACGGCTTTCATGAAGACGGGCTCAAGTCTGGCCTGGCCGTGGCTCAAGCCCTGTTGGCGCACACCGCCGAGCGGCGCAAGGCTGCCGCATGAGCACCCAGGCTGTCGCGCAGATCGGCTTTGGCCAGGTGCGACACACCCGGCTGCGCCCGCGCATGCACGCTTTTGCCTATGACACTTACTTCCTGATGCTGCCCATGCGCCGCCTGCACGACAGCCAGGCCATGGGTGCGCTGGCCGTCAACCGCCCGGGCAGCATTGCCTTTTATGACAGCGACCATGGGGACGGCCGCAGTCCGTCGCAAGGTGGGGCCTTGGGCTGGATGACCGAGCTGTTGCAAGCCGAAAGCATCGACGACGCCGATGGCGAAATCTGGCTGCACACCTACCCCCGGGTGTGGGGCTACACCTTCAAGCCGGTCAGCTTTTGGTACTGCCACCGCGCCGACGGCAGCCTGCGGGCCGTGGTGGCCGAAGTCAACAACACCTTTGGCGAGCGGCACTGCTATTTGCTGGACGCTCCGCGTTATGGGGTCGAGCAAACCGCGCGCAAATGTTTTCATGTCTCGCCGTTTTGCCACATCGAAGGCGGCTACCGTTTTCGCTTCATGCGCACGCAGCGCGACGGCCAGGCGCGCACCGTCGTGCGTGTGGACCATGACGACAGCCAGGGCCCGCTTATCCACACCAGCGTCAGCGGCACATTGCAACCCGCCACCGCGTCGGCCTTGCGCCGCGCCCTGTGGCGCTACCCCGCCATGACGCTGATGGTCATGGCCCGCATTCACTGGCAAGCGCTGCAGCTGTGGCTCAAACGCACCGGCTTTGTTCGCAAGCCACCCGCCCCCGAACAGTTTGTTACCCGATAGCCCCCCGTCTTCGAGGAAGTTGACCATGAACACCCTGACCGCCTCCGCAAACAACGCCCTGCGTTTACCCGACCGCGCGCCCGCTTCTGCGCGCACCGTGTTCAAACTCCTGCAGCAGCTGCGCCACGGCTCGCTGACCTTGCAGCTGCCCGATGGCAGTGTGCAAACCGTGGGCGACGGCCAAGGCCCCCACGCCAGCGTGCATCTGCACAACTGGAAACCTTTTTCGGCCGCCCTCAAATCGGGCGACATCGGGTTTGCCGAAAGCTACCTCGACGGCGACTGGAGCACGCCGCAATTGGCCACTCTGCTAGGCCTGGTGGCCGCCAACCGGCATGCGCTGGAGGACGTGATCCACGGCTCCTGGACGGGGCGGCTGCTCTACCGTCTGCGCCACCTGCTCAACCGCAACACCAAAGCCAACAGCCGCAAGAACATCCACGCCCACTACGACATGGGCAACGCGTTCTACAAGCTTTGGCTCGATGGCACCATGAACTACTCCTCGGGTCTTTTTCGTGACGACATGACGCAAGACATGCAACAGGCCCAAGACGCCAAGGTGCGCCGCGCCCTTCACATGGCGGGTGTGCGGCGTGGCCATCGCGTGCTCGAAATTGGCTGTGGTTGGGGCGCTCTGGCAGAAAAAGCCACGATGGAATTTGGTGCACACATCACAGGCGTCACCTTGTCGACCGAGCAGCTGGCGTGGGCTCGCGAGCGGTTGAACAACAAAGGCTTGGGCAACCTGGCCGATCTGCGCCTGCAGGACTACCGAGACATTGCTGACGGTCCCTACGACGCCATTTGCTCGATTGAAATGCTCGAAGCCGTGGGGCAGGAATATTGGCCAACCTACTTCGATAGCCTGGCCCGACTGCTCAAACCCGGTGGACGTGCTTGCATTCAGAGCATTGTGATCCAGGACAAGCTCTTTGACCGTTACATCCGCTCCACCGATTTCATTCAGCAGTACATCTTCCCGGGCGGTTGCCTGCCTTGCCCCAGTGCCTTGCGCGAGCAGGCACAGGCGGCCGGACTCAAAGTTGTTGACGAACTGGCCTTTGGTCGCGATTACGCCGAAACTTGCCGCCGCTGGCGCGCTGACTTCATGGCGCGCAAGGACGATGTGCTGGCGCTAGGCTTTGACGAGCGCTTCATTCGAATTTGGGAGTTTTACCTGGCCTATTGCGAGGCCGGCTTTGACGCCGGAGACATCGATGTGGTGCAGTACACCTTGGTTCGCTAAGCGAACGGCTGTGCTCGCGTTGGCTGGGGTGCTGGCGGCGAGTCAAGCACTGGCTCATCCGCAGCTGCCGGGTGGCCGCATGCAGGGGGAGGCAACCCTGCGCTTTTTCGGCCTGCGGGTCTACCACGCCAGGCTTTGGACCTTGCCTGACTTCAAGCCTGGCCAGAACACAGAGCAGCCATTGGTGCTCGAGCTGGAATATCTGCGTGACCTCCAGGGCAAAGCGATTGCCGAACGTTCGCTACAGGAAATGCAGCGAGCTGGCCCCATTGGCGAAAGCCAGGGGCAGCGGTGGCTGGACGAGATGCAGCGCATCTTTCCGGACGTCAAGGCAGGCGATCGCATCAGCGGGCAGAACCTACCGGGACAAGGCGCACGCTTTTGGCACAACGGTCGCCTCACGGGGCAGGTCGATGACCCCGTCTTTGCGCGCCTGTTCTTCGGCATCTGGCTAGCCACGAGCACATCCGAGCCAGAGATGCGCACGGCTTTGTTAGGCCTGGTGCCGGGCGGCAGCCAATGAGCCTTGAAAACAGCCCAGCGACAACAGTCCGGTTGCAAGGCGTGAGCTATGGCCTGCTCGGGCTGCCACTGGCTTTTGTGGCGCTTCCACTTTATGTGCACTTGCCCAACGTTTACGCCAGCCGCTACGGCGTGACACTGACCACGCTGGGCGGCGTGCTGTTGCTGGCGCGTTTGTTTGATGCGGTGACCGACCCTTGGCTGGGCCGCTTGGGTGACCGCCTCTTTGCCCGCTCACCCCAGCATGTGCTGAGCGCAGCGGTACTGGCTGCTGCGGTGTTGGTGGCAGGCATGGCCCTGCTGTTTTTCCCGCCTTGGTCCAACCCAGGCGACCCGCTGGGTCTGTTGGCGCTGCTCATGCTCAGCTGCCTGGCTTTTAGTTTGCTGGCCATCACCCACCAATCGTGGGGCGCACGGCTGGGCGGCGATGACGTGCAGCAAGCCCGCATCGTGGCCTGGCGCGAGGGCGCTGGGCTTGTGGGCGTCGTGCTCGCGTCGGTGCTGCCCAGCGTTTTGGGCTGGGGCGAATGGGTGGGCGTGTTTGCGCTGGCCCTGGCCGCAGGGCTGTGGGCCTGGCGCTGCACCCCTGCGCCTGGTGCCTTGGCTGAACCCGTGGCAAGGCCTTGGCGTCAAGACCTGTTGCACCCCTGGCGCTACGCGCCGTTTCGGCGGCTGATGGCCGTGTTTGTGCTCAGTGGTATGGCCAGCGCCGTGCCTGCCACGCTGGTGCTGTTTTTCATTCAAGACCGTTTGCAAACCCCTGCGCTGGAGCCCTTGTTCTTGGCCACCTACTTCGTTGCGGCTGCGCTATCGATGCCCTTGTGGACTCGCGCCGTCGGCCGCTGGGGGCTGGCACGCAGTTGGCTTGTCGGCATGCTGCTGTCGGTGATCGTGTTTGTGTGGGCCGCCACGCTGTCAACCGGCGATATCGCCGGCTTCATCTGGGTCTGCGCCCTCTCGGGTCTGGCGCTTGGGGCCGACCTGGCACTGCCTGGCGCTCTGCTGGCCGGATTGATCGCCGAGCGGGGCGACCGCGGTCTGCGTGAGGGCGCGTATTTTGGCTGGTGGAACCTGGCCAGCAAGCTCAACCTCGCGCTGGCCGCAGGCCTGGCGCTGCCATTGTTGGATGGGCTGGGCTACCAGCCGGGCCACGGATCGCCCGAAGGCCTGTGGGCACTCACGTTGGCTTATGCAGTATTCCCCTGCTTACTCAAGCTGCTATCGGCAGGCTTGCTCTACGTTGCCTTCGTGCGACGCCTATCACCCACCCCTCATCATTAGTGGAGCCCCTATGAACATCCATCAACGTGCACATCGCCTTGTGGCCGCTGCTGCAGCAGCAGTCCTCACACTGGCCGGGTGCGCCAGCCAGAACATTGAACAGTACGCCACCGAAAAGCCCTCGCTCGATCTGGCCCAGTACTTCAACGGCAAGATCGTGGCACACGGCATGTTTCAGGACCGAAGCGGCCAAGTCGTCAAGCGCTTCACCGTCGACATGGAGGGAAGCTGGGATGGCAACCAGGGCGTGCTCGACGAGCACTTCACCTACTCGGACGGCAAAAAAGAACGCCGCATCTGGCGCCTGACCAAACACGCCGATGGCCGCTACACCGGCACTGCTGACGATGTGGTCGGCACCGCCAGCGGACGCACTGTGGGCAACGCCTTCCAATGGGCCTACACGCTCAAGCTGCCGGTGGACGGCAAAGTCTATGAGGTGCAGTTCGACGACTGGATGTATCTGTTGGATGAGCGCGTCATGCTCAACCGCGCCACCATGCGCAAGTTCGGCTTCCGCTTAGGTGAAGTCACTTTGTCCTTCCAGAAGCTGTCGCCATGAGCCTGAACCCACCGATTAAAGATTGGCGCAGCCAACGTGTGTGGCTGGTGGGGGCATCCACCGGCATTGGGCACGCGCTGGCTGTGCAGCTGCACGCACTGGGTGCGACCGTCATTGTCTCGGCCCGCAAAGCCGATGCCTTGCAAGCTTTTGTCGACCAGCACCCGGGCAGCGTGGCCCTGCCACTGGACGTGACCGATGCCGCAGCCGTGCAGGCAGCCGCCCAAACGTTGCTGAGCAACGGGCCACTCGACTTGGTCTGCTACTGCGCGGGCCACTACCACGCCATGCGCGCCACCGCCATCGACCTGCCCGATCTGCTGCGTCATCACGAGGTCAACACGGTGGGCGCGCTGCATGTGTTGGCAGCCATCGCGCCAGCCATGGTCGCGCGCGGGCAAGGCCACATCAGCCTGGTCAGCAGCGTGGCGGGTTTTCGGGGCCTGCCCCAAAGCCTGGCCTATGGCCCGACCAAAGCCGCACTCATCAACCTAGCCGAAACGCTCTACCTCGATTTGAAGCCCCACGGTCTGGGCGTGAGCGTGATCAACCCCGGCTTTGTCGAAACCCCGCTGACCGCGCAAAACGACTTCCACATGCCCGCGCTGATCTCGCCCGAGCAGGCGGCCAGCGCCATCGTGCAGGGCTGGGCCAAGGGCGAGTTCGACATCCACTTTCCCAAGCGCTTCACGCGTATCTTGAAGCTACTGCGCCTGCTGCCCTACCGCCTGTACTTTGCGGCCGTGCGCCGCATCACCGGACTTTGAAACCATGACCCATACCCCGCCTAGGCTCAATGCTGCTGTGCAACGGATGGTGCAGTTCTTCGAGCAACTGCAGCCGCAGGACCTGCAACGCCTGCCTGAGATCTACACGACCGAGGCCCGCTTCAAGGATCCTTTCAACGAGGTGCAGGGCCTGGCCTCGATCGAACGCATCTTTGAGCACATGTTCGATTCGCTGGACTCCCCGCACTTCATCGTGACCGAGCGCATCATTCAGGGAAACAGGTGCTTTCTGGTCTGGGACTTCCGTTTTCGCTTCAAGCGCTTTGACACACAAAGCTGGCAGACCGTCCGTGGCGCTACACACCTGGTCTTCAACGACGCTGGTCTGGTTGTCCTGCACCGCGACTACTGGGATGCGGCGGAAGAACTCTATGAAAAGCTGCCGCTAGTCGGCGGGCTGATGCGCTGGCTCAAGCGCCGCGCTAACAGCTGAGCACCACATGACCTACCGCGTCGTCTGGTTCAAGCGTGACCTGCGTGTGCAGGACCACTGGCCGCTGTTCGAGGCGGCCCGGCAAGGCCGCGTGCTGTGTTTGTACGTGGTCGAGCCCAAACTGTGGGCGCAGCCCGATGCCGCTGCACAGCACTACGGTTTTGTGCGCGAGTCGCTACAGGTGCTCGACACGCAGCTGCAAGCCCTCGGTGCTCGCCTGCATGTGGCCGTGGGCGTGGTGGTCGATGTGTTGGCCGCCCTGCACGCTGTCGCTCCTTTCGAGGCGGTGTACGCCCATGAAGAAACCGGCAATGCCTTCACCTTTGCGCGCGATCTGGCCGTGGGCCGCTGGTGCCGCACGTACGGCGTGGGCTGGCACGAGTGGCCGCAGTTTGGCGTGGCGCGCCGCCTGCGCGACCGGCGCGAATGGCAGCCCCGTTGGGAGCGGCACATGGCCGCTTTGCAGGCAGCCGTGCCGGACCGGCTGCACACGCCAGACCTGAGCCATGCACCACACGCTCCCGTGTGGCCCTGGGGCAGCCGCCCCTTGCCCACGGCTGCCGAACTGGGCCTGGACCCCTTCGAGCCGCCCAAGCGCCAGCGCGGAGGCAGGCGGCGGGCCGAGGCGGTGCTCACCGACTTTTTGCTACACCGCAGCGCCCGTTACCGCGGCGGCATCTCCTCGCCACTGTCCGCACCCGATGCCTGTTCGCGCCTCTCGCCCTACCTGGCCCACGGCGTCTTGAGCATGCGCGAGGTGGTGCAGGCCACGCGCGCGCAACTGAGCGCCCTGCCGCCGGAAAACAAACGCCAGCGCCTGGGCTTGCAAGGCTTTGTGAGCCGCCTGTACTGGCACTGCCACTTCATCCAGAAGCTGGAGAGTGA
>CAZPTM010000018.1:0-3411 GCA_964589665.1 uncultured Limnohabitans sp.
TCCTGAACGCCCGCAAGGCGGACAGGCAAAAAATGGTCTTTGCCGAGTCCGAGCACATCGACACCATGGCGGTCGTGGCCATGGACCGTGCCATCCAAGGTTTGACGATGTCTCAACCGGCCGCCAACGACGACAGCATGGAAGGTCATGATTCTCCCAGTGCAGAAGGCATGTCCTCCTGCTGGGACGACGACAGCGACCTGTTTTCCGACTCCAACGCCCACCACGATGTGGTGACCGCGCTGGCCTACATGAGCGACGAGCAACGTGGCCTGTTCGATCTGCTCGCCGCACACCAGGACGTGCCGACCGCCGCCAAGGCCTCGGGCATGTCCAGCGCCACCTTTTACCGCCGTGTTGACGACCTGCGCATGCACCTGCGCATGTTCGGCATCCGGCCGGCTGCCTGACCGACCGCGGGGTGGCTGAGAAAACCAGCCCCCTCGCCCGGTAAGAACCTTCACGAACCGCAAACGCCGCGCCCCCTTGGGCGGTGGTGGTGGGCCAACTCACGCCTGGAGATTTGATGTTGAACGCAAAACCCATTGTTGAAACGACGCGCAGCCACCTCGGGCTGGGTGTTGACGCTGGCAAGGCGGCCCTGCAGGCCGTGTACGTGCCCCCCGAAAAACTGACCGAAGCCGGCCTGTGCGACTGGATGGCCAACGCCCTGGTTGGCCAGTCCATCCAGTACCACGAAGGCTTCCTGATTCTGGACCGTTCCGATTCCAGCAGCGAAATGGCTGCCAAGGACCGGGGCCGGCTGCACGCCCTTGCGCGACGTGCCTGGATTGCCTGCGAGTTGGGCCTGGTCCACCTCTTCAGCCTGAAGGTTGACGAGGGCCATTACCGCTACATCGCGGTGCGCTCGGCCAGCACCTTGACGCCACCAGAGGTTCGCAACCGCCTGCGCAAAAGCGCAGTGAACGCCACCACCCCGCAAACCCAGCACTGAGAAAGAGAGCCCCCCATGATCCCTGAACCCGATGCCCTCGACGAGGTGGGCAACTTCGTGATGGCAGAGCTTGAAAACCTGCCCTTACCCGACTTCGACCGCCTGATCCAGCGTGTGGCAGCCGCTGAAGACAGTGTGCGTCACTACAAACTGTTCCTGCAAGGCGTGCTGCACAGCCGCTTTGGTGAACGTGCGCATCAACTGCGCCAAGACGCGGGCAAGAACACCGGCACGGTGCGTTTTGCCGAAGACGGTTTCACCGTGATCGCCGACCTGCCCAAAAAGGTCGAGTACGACCAGCGCAAGTTGAAAGATGCGGTGGAGGCCCTGCGCAAGTGGGGTGAGGATCCAGAGCACTACGTCGGCATCGAGGTCAAGGTGTCTGAGACCAAGTACGGCGCCTGGCCACCGGCGGTGCGCCAACTCTTTGAACCCGCCCGCACGCTCAAAGCCGGCAAGCCCACCTACAAGCTCGAGCGCGTCACTGATGGTGTTGGGCAAGAGGCAGCCAACGACAGCCATTTTGGGGAGAACGTCTGATGGCCATCACCCTTGCACAACTCAACCGTTCCGGCGCCCCAAAGTCTCCGCGCATCCTGATCCACGGTGTGGCCGGCGTCGGCAAGACGACCTTCGCGGGCCAGGCCAACAAGCCGGTGTTCATCCAGACCGAAGACGGGTTGGGCACCAACTCGGCGGCGAATTTTCCGCTGTCTCGAACCTTCGATGAAGTGATGGAGGCGCTTGCTGCGCTCTACATTGAACCGCACGACTTCGCCACCGTCGTGGTCGACAGCGTGGACTGGCTCGAACCGCTGGTCTGGGCCAAGGCCTGCCGTGACAACGGCTGGAATTCGATCGAGGACGCCGGCTACGGCAAAGGCTATGTGGCGGCGCTCAACCTATGGCGCCAGTACATCGATGGCCTCAACGCCCTACGCGACGACCGCGGCATGACCGTGGTGCAGATCGCGCACACCGACATCAAGCGCTTCGATTCGCCTGAGCACGACCCTTATGACCGCTACGTGATCAAGCTGCACGCCCGCGCCGCGGCATTGCTGCAGGAGCACTCGGACGTCGTGCTGTTTGCCAACTACCGCATCTCCACCGTCAAAGCGGATGTCGGCTTCAACAAGAAAGTCAGCCGTGCAGTGGGCTCCGGCGAGCGTGTGATTCACACCGTCGAACGCCCAGCCTTCCTGGCCAAGAACCGCTACGACCTGCCCGACACGCTGCCCCTGGAATGGACTGCCTTTGCGCAGGCCATGCCTGAAACCTTGCATTCCACCCTGATCCCTTCCACCACCACTCGCACTTGAAAAGGAGTATTCACCATGGCTTCATTCGGACAAACCTTTGACGCTTCCTCAGTTGAGCCCAGCAGCAGCTACGACGTGTTGCCCCCGGGCAAGTACCTCGGCCAGATCGTCGCCAGCGAAATGCGTGCGACCAAAGACGGCCACGGCCAGTATCTGTACCTGGAGGTCGACATCCTGGACGGGCAGTATGCCGGTCGCAAACTGTTCGACCGCCTGAACCTTGTCAACGCCAATACCGACACGGTGCAGATTGCCCAGCGCACGCTGTCTTCGATCTGCCGCGCCGTGGGCAAGATGCAGGTGAGCAACTCCGAACAGTTGCACCTGATCCCCATGACCCTGGATGTGCGGGTGCGCCCGCCCAAGGGCCTGTACGGTGAGTCCAACTCCATCCGCTACTTGCCGCGAGCCAGTTCAGCGGGTACTTCGGCTCCATCCACCCCTGCTTTCCTTCAGCCACCCCAGGCAGAGGCCGCCCGTCCGATCACGGCGGCGCCCACCATGACGCCAGCGGCCAACGGTCTGCCCTGGAAGCGCCACGCCTGAGGGGGACTCTCGCATGCATGAGTACGCTCACCTGGCCACGCCTGTCCGGCTGCCTGACACCTTGTCGGGCTGTCGCGAGCGGCTGGCCGCACTTCAAGATGAGATCGCGTCGATCCGGATTCAGATCGCCACAACAGACATCCGTCGCCAGACGGAGAAGAAGTCGTTGGATGCCACCTGGTTCCACCGGGCCAAGACGGCGCTGCGCCTAAAGCAGCAAGAGCTGGCGCAGTTGACCGCTCACATGGCCAAGCTCAATGCGGCCGAGCCCGTCAGCCACCGTGCCAGGTTCAAGGATGCGCTGATTGAAGTGCTGCGTGCCGATTGCGATGACGAACGCTGGCAGGCTGCGGTCACCCGCGCCCGCGAGCTTCACGCCAAACAGGGGGTGCAGCATGGCTGAGTTGCCCACCATCACCAGCCCCACCCGTGACGCGATCTTCGCAGCCTACGAGGCCGACTCAGGGGATGGCTTTCGCAGCCACTTGGGCGCCTCGCTCATCGGCAAGGACTGCGAACGCGCGCTCTGGTTTGATTTCCGCTTGGTCACCCGGGCTCACCATCCAGGGCGCCTGCTTCGCCTCTTTG
>CAZPTM010000018.1:3421-14339 GCA_964589665.1 uncultured Limnohabitans sp.
TCAGAGAACTAAGATACAGAAAGGGAGATGAACTCTTTGAAACCGGCCAGCTTGAAGAAGCCCGGCTGGTTCAAAACCTGCGCCGCACCGGTGCCACGGTGTTGGAGGTTGACCCGGACACGGGACGCCAGTTTCGGGTCCAGGCACATGGCGGCCACTTCGGTGGCTCACTGGATGGTGTCGCCATCAATCTGCTCGAAGCGCCCAAGTCCTGGCATGTGCTGGAGTTCAAGACCCACTCGGTCAAGAGCTTCAACGACCTGTTTGCCAAGAAGGTGCGACAGAGCAAGCCACTGCACTTTGCCCAGATGCAGACCTATATGCACCTCATGGGCTTGACCCGTGCCATGTATCTGGCGGTTTGCAAGGACACCGATGACGTGTACGTCGAACGGGTTGAGGCAGATCCGGCTTTTGCGCAGGGCCTGTTGGCCAAAGCTGAACGCGTCATCTTTGCTGCCACACCGCCGCCGCGTGTCAGCACGGATCCGTCTTGGTACCAGTGCCGCATGTGTGACCACGCGCCGGTGTGCCACGCCGGTGCAGTGGATGCTGCCACGCCCGAGGTCAATTGCCGAACCTGTCTGCATGCCACACCCGTTGACGGTGGGTGGCGCTGCGCACGCCATGACCGACGGCTGACCGAGGCCGACCAGCGCGCTGCCTGCGCGCAGCACCTTTTCATTCCAGCGCTGGTGCCGGGCCAGCAAGTCGACGCAGGCGAGGACTGGGTCGAGTACGAGTTCGACAGCGGGAATCGCTGGCGCGACACCGGTAAGAACAAGTACGCGAACACCTTTTCAGGAGCACAAGCATGAGTCTGACCTTACGACCGTATCAAAGCGGCGCCATCCAAGGCATCTACAACTATTTCCATGAGGCCACCGGCAACCCGCTGGTGGTGATTCCGACCGCTGGCGGCAAGTCTCTGGTCATGGCCACCTTCGTCGAAGGTGTGCTCAAGGCCTATCCGGATCAGCGCATCCTGATCGTCACCCATGTGCGAGAGTTGATCGAGCAGAACCACGCCGAGCTCAAAAAGCTCTGGCCACAAGCCCCAGCAGGCATCTACTCAGCCGGTCTCAAGCAGCGTGACATTGGCGCACGCATCCTATTTGCCGGCATCCAGTCCATCCACAAGCGTGTCTATGACGTGCAGCAGTGTGACCTGGTGCTCATTGACGAGGCGCATCTGATTCCGCGCTCGAGCAACACCATGTACCGCCGTTTCCTCTCGGAGTTGGGGCGCCTGAACCCGCAGATGAAAGTCATCGGCCTGACCGCCACGCCGTACCGGCTGGACTCTGGGCTCCTGCACGAAGGCGATGACGCCATCTTCACGGACGTGGCCTACGAGGTGTCGGTGCGCGAGTTGATCGACCAGGGTTATCTGTCACCGCTGATCTCCAAGCGCATGGCCACGCAAATCGACATCACCGGCGTTGGCACCCGCGGCGGTGAGTTCATCGCCAAAGACCTGGAGGCCGCGGTCGACCAGGACTCCATCACCCAGGCCGCCGTGGATGAAATCTTCTCCTACGGCAAGGGTCGCAAGAGCTGGCTTATCTTCTGCGCTGGTGTGGACCACGCCTATCACGTGCGCGATGCGATCCGAGCGCGTGGTGTGAGCTGCGAGACCATTGTTGGAGACACGCCCGGCGCGCAGCGCGAGGCCATCATCAATGACTTCAAGGCGGGCCGCATACAGTGCCTGACCAATGCCAACGTGCTGACCACGGGCTTCAACGCCCCGGGCGTGGACCTGCTGGCCATGCTCCGCCCCACCAAATCGGCGGGGCTGTATGTGCAGATCGTTGGCCGTGGCTGCCGCCTGGCGCCGGGAAAGTCAGACTGCCTGGTGCTGGACTTTGCCGGCAACATCGCCCGCCACGGCCCCATTGATGCCATCAAGCCCAAACGCCCCAAGGGCGGCGAGGACGGTGTGGCCCCCACCAAGGCCTGTCCCAAGTGCTCCAGCATCGTCCACGCCTCGGTGCGCGAGTGCCCCGACTGCGGGCATGTGTTTCCGCCGCCCGAGCTCAAACTCGACGCCAAGGCCAGCACCCTGGACATCCTCACCTCCGGCAAATCTCAGTGGGTGCCTGTCACCCGCGTCTCCTACGCCCGTCACGACAAGCCAGGCAAGCCGCCATCACTGCGAGTGGATTACTGGAGTGGCCTCACACACCACAGCGAGTGGGTCTGCATCGAGCACCAGGGCTATCCCCGCCAAAAGGCGGCCACCTGGTGGGCCAACCGCTCGCAGGGCGTTCCGTTGCCACGGCGCGTGGACGAGGCCATCGCGTGCTCAGCCAAGTTGCGCTGCCCGTCCGAGATTGCGGTTCGCCCCAGCGGGCGCTACACCGAAATAGTCGGGGCGAAATTTTCATGATGTGTGTGATTTGCAGGCGCGATGCCCGTGGCTACGGGTTTGCGCCTCGCTATCTCCGTGAGCGAGCACCTGACAGCAAGCAGTGCTCGCGTCGTTGTCAGGACATAACAGCAAGGTTGAAGGGAATGATTGATCCAAACAAACACGAGTCCAATGCGCTGGCAGCCGCCGGCATGAGCGCGGGCGCCTACGTCGAGCAGGTGGGCAAGACCGATCTGGCCTGCTGGACCGAGCAGGAGTGGGCAACGCTCATTGATGTGGCGGTGACCGCATTCCAAGACTTTCTGCGCCAGGCCTATGCCGATGACCCACCATTTTGAGGAACGCCATGACAAACAAGAATTACATGGCGCAGTTGGGTGCCACCCTGGTCGATCGCGGTTTTCCCATTCTGCCGATCCAGCCCAACACCAAAAAGCCTGGCCTCTACAAGCTCGGTGCATGGCACGAATACCCCAAATGGAGCCGCCACTGCGAGCGTGACACCACCGACAACGAAGTGGATGTCTGGGGCAACTGGCCCGAGGCTGGCATTGGCATCGCCGCAGGCCGCGTCATTGGCATCGACATTGACGTGCTCGACTCACCCTCGGTGGCATTGGAAATTGAGGCCCTGGCCAAGCGCATGCTGGGCGACACGCCTGCGGTTCGCATCGGGCACGCGCCCAAGCGCCTGCTGGTCTACCGGGCCGTGCAACCGTTCTCCGGCTTCAAGTACCCGCCCATCGAGGTGTTGGGATCTGGCCAACAGTTCATCGCCTATGGCATCCACCCGGATACCGGCAAGCCCTATGACTGGCCCGTCAGCACCCTGGCTGACCTGAGCCCCGATGACTTGCCCGGCATCACGGAGGCCCAGGCGCGCGAGTTCGCCAAGGAGGCCTACCGGCTGATCCCCGCAGAACTGCGCCCCAAGAGCCTGGGGGTTGGCCTGCGTGCCCCTATCGAGTGCGCCAACTTGCCGGAGCAGCGCGGCACTTTTGAAGCCGTCGAGGATGCCTTGCGGCACATCGTCAACGCCGACCTGGACTACGACAGTTGGGTGCGCATTGGCATGGCCATCAAAGGTGCACTCGGCGACGATGGCTGGCCATTGTTCGAGGCTTGGTCGCAGACTTCGCAGAAAAACGAGCCCAAGACCACCGCACGCAGTTGGCGCAGCTTCGCGCCTCAGCGCATTGGCGCCGGCACGATCTACAAGCTGGCGCTCGACAGTGGCTGGGAGCCCGATGCGCAACTGCAACTCAACGGTGAGATCGTGATGAACGGACACCACCCGGCGCGCGAGTTGCTCAATGCGCTGCAGGCCGCAGACCCCATTACTTTGGAGCCTGCCCAAGTGGCGCTGCCGCCGCCCAAGCCCATGCCAGCCGGGTGGGACCAGGTGGGCGGCGTCATTGCCGACATGATGGCCCTGATGGCAGCCACCGCCAAACGGCCGCAACCCGTGCTGGCATTGGGAGCCAGCCTGTGCGCGATCGGAGCACTCATGGGGCGCAAGTACCGCACTGAGAGCAACATCCGCTCCAACCTCTATGTGGTGGGCATCGCCGAGAGCGGTGCCGGCAAGAACCACAGTCGCGTGGTGATCAACGAGTTGTTTCGCAAGGCGAACTTGCTGCAGTACCTGGGCGGCAACAAGATTGCGTCCGGTGCAGGCTTGTTGACGGCCATTCAGCGACAGCCTGCCATCTTGTTTCAGCTCGATGAGTTCGGCATGTTCCTCTCGGCAGCGGCCGACCGCAAACGCTCGCCGCGCTACGTGTGCGAGATCCTGGACCTGATGACCGAGCTGTACACCACCTCGGGCACCACCTATTTCGGGGTGGAGTACGCCAGCACCCAAAACAACAACGCCCACCGCGCCATCCACCAGCCGTGTGCCTGCATCTACGGCACCACCACGCCTTTGCACTTTTGGCAGGCGCTGCAGGCGTCCAACGTGGCCGATGGGTCGCTGGCCCGCTTTCTGATCATGGAAAGCGAGGATGACTTCCCCGACAGCAACGAGGCCTTCGGCATCATCGACCCACCGCAGGACCTGATTGACCGGCTCATCCTCATCCACCAGGGTGGCGGCAAGCTCAACGGCAATCTGACGGATGTGGGCGCCATTGATGAGGTGCTGGTCGACCCACGCGTGGTCCCGATGACCCCGCAGGCCCGAGCCACCTTTCGCTTGCTGGACCAGGAGTTGGTGGAGCGGCTGCGCACCTCGCGCGGCACCGGGTTTTCGTCCATCTTGGCGCGGATCGAGGAGAACGCCACCAAGCTGGCACTCATCCGTGCAGTCTCGCGTGATCCCGTGGATCCACAGATCGAGGATCACGATGCCGAATGGGGCATCAATCTGTCACGCCACTGCGCCGAGCTGACCATACGTGAGGCATCCGCCCGGGTGTCGGAGAACCAGGTGGAGTCGCACCACAAGCGCGCCATGCAGATCCTGCGGGACGCGGGCATGGCCGGCATGTCCAAGAGCGACTTCACCCGGCGCACCCAGTTCATGGACCACCGCCAGCGCGATGGGGTCTTGCGCACCCTGGCCGAGGCTGGACTGATCGAGACCATGGCCCTGCAAAGCAAGGGGCGCCCGGCCCAGTGGATCAAGGTCTTATGAGGTGCAGGCAGCGCCCCAAACGGGCAACTTCAGTTATTTCATCTTTCAAAGCCCCCACTAGAGATACACATATAAAAAAGTGGGGGCCTAGAGCCTCGCGCGCGCGAAGCCCAGCCAAGACAGAACCAGAGAGAAAGAGAACTAGATTGAAATAAATAAATATTGAAATATCTCTCTACTACTCCTGGGCACCCTGTCTTGGCGTTGAAAGATGAAGTATTGAAATTTGTTTGCAGTCCATTGCGCACCGCATTGACTTCCCCGTAGCCGTAACGAAACCGGACATGAGGGAGCCGCACCAGCCCTGACCCGGCGGTGCCAGGGCTCCTCCAGGTCGCTTGAACAAGTTGGCAACAGCGCTTGTTCGCATCCTTGGAGGACTCCCCATGCATCAACACACCAACGACACACAGCACGCCACACTGCAGGCCACACCACGGGCGATCCTGGCGCTGGACCTGGGCACCACCACCGGCTGGGCATTGCGCTTGGCGGACGGGTCTATCCATCACGGCTTTGTCAGCTTCAAGCCGCAGCGCTTCGAAGGTGGCGGCATGCGCTATTTGCGCTTTCGCCGCTGGCTCAATGAGCTGCTGACCACGACGGCTCCGCACGGTGCTGAATCCGGCCTTGGCGCCGTTTATTTCGAAGAGGTGCGTCGTCACCTTGGCGTGGACGCTGCGCATGCCTACGGCGGCTTCCTGGCGACGCTCACCAGTTGGTGTGAGCACCACCGAATTGCCTACCAGGGCGTGCCGGTGGGCACCCTCAAGCGCCACGCCACCGGCAAAGGCAATGCTGGCAAGGCCGAGATGGTGTCGGCCATTAAGCTCCGTGGCTACGTGGTGGCGGACGACAACGAGGCCGATGCCCTGGCGGTTCTGGACTGGGCCTTGGCGCAAGATGGACATGGCACATCTGGCGATGAGCAGCCTGCGGGAGGTGCCCGCCATGGCTAAAAAACCGATCACCCAACCCCTGGAGCACGGCAGCGTCGTGCGTCTGACCGGTGGCCGTCTGGCCGAATGGAACAGCCTGGCAGAAGCCGGCACGAGTTTCCGGACCGAGCACTTTCGCTGCATCGACTCCCTGGGCATCTTGCTGCGCAACGGCTCCATCACCGCGCAAATGCACGACGCCGGCCAGGACTTCAATCGCACCTTTGTCTTTGCCCAGATGGACCCAGCCGGTGCGCCACCGCTCACCCGCATTCCTGGTGGCCAGTGGCAAGGCAGCATGACAGAACGTGTGGTCTGGGCGCGCAAACGCATGCACGAAGCGCTCGACGCGGTTGGCGGAATCGCAAGTCCTGGCGGCTGCGCTGTTTGGCATGTCGCGGGGCTGGGCCAAAGCGTCAAAGAGTGGTCTGGCCTAGCGGGGTGGAACGGTCGCACCCTCAACCAGTACGAGGCCAAAGGCATCTTGGTGGGGGCGCTCGCGGTGCTGGCAACGCACTATGGATATTCACGCTGAAAAGTGCTTGACGCGGTATATATCGAAGGGGTAGTATTCAGCTAATCACTCAAATCACGCCCACCCAGTTCATCTCGGTGGGCGTTTTGTTTTCTGCCCTTCAAACCCGCCCCATGCACCCTGTGCTGCGAGGCGGGTTTCTCATTTCAGGTCCTCCATGCACCCCATCAAACTCGAATACCGCACGGTCGATTCGTTGATCCCCTATGCCCGTAATGCCAAGCAGCATTCCGAGGCACAAGTGGCTCAGATCGCCGCAAGTATTCGCGAGTTCGGCTGGGGTGCGCCACTCCTGATCGATGGTGCCAACAACGTGATTGCTGGCCACGGCCGCCTCCTTGCTGCTCGCAAACTGGGTCTTGAGGAGGTGCCCGTGGTGCCCATGGATCACCTCACCGACACACAGCGCCGAGCCTTGATCTTGGCCGACAACAAGATCGGTGAGAACGCCTCATGGGAAGACGAACTGCTGGGCATCGAGTTGTCTGAGTTGAAGGACGCTGGCTTTGACCTCGGCCTGACTGGCTTTTCCGCCGAAGAATGGGAAGCCTTGATTGCTGGCGATGAACAGACGCAAGAGGGTCTGACCGATGAAGACGCCGTGCCAGAGGTGACGGAAGACCCCATCTCCAAGCCCGGTGACATTTGGGTCTTGGGCGAGCACAAGCTGCTCTGCGGTGACGCCACCAAGGCTGATGACTACAACGCCTTGCTGGGTGAGGAGTTGGTGGACATGACCTTCACCGACCCACCCTACAACGTGAACTACGCCAACACGGCCAAGGACAAGATGCGTGGCAAGAATCGCCCCATCATGAACGACAACCTGGGCGAAGGGTTTGGCAGCTTCTTGTTTGATGCCTGCGACAACATCCTTTCACGCACCAAGGGTGCCGTGTACATCGCCATGTCTTCCAGCGAGTTGGACACCCTGCAAGCGGCGTTTCGCGCTGCGGGCGGCAAATGGTCGACCTTCATCATCTGGGCCAAGAACACCTTCACGCTGGGCCGTGCGGATTACCAGCGCCAATACGAGCCCATCCTCTACGGCTGGAAAGACGGCACCGATCACTACTGGTGCGGCGCCCGTGACCAAGGTGACGTGTGGAACGTCAAGAAACCCGCCAAGAACGATTTGCACCCCACCATGAAACCGGTGGAACTGGTCGAACGTGCTGTGCGCAACAGCAGCAAGACCCGCGACCTGGTGCTGGATCCCTTTGGTGGCTCCGGCTCCACGTTGATTGCCTGCGAAAAATCCGGCCGTCGTGCTCGGCTCATTGAACTCGACCCCAAGTACGTAGACGTCATCGTTAAACGCTGGGAAGAGTTCACCGGCGGCAAGGCCACGCGTGTGTGCCCTGTCGTCGATGAGTCATTGGCTGTGGTTGATCACGAAGCGATGCTGTAAATCCGGATGCCGCCGGGCGCTTTGTCCGAGGTGATGTTCAGGCCCAGCTTCTTTTTGAGTGCGCCGGCCATGGCGCCTCGGACCGTGTGCGGCTGCCAGCCAGTGGCCTCGCACATTTGATCCACGGTTGCACCCTCTGGGCGTTTGAGCAATGCAATCACTGTCGCTTGCTTGCTGTTCTCGCGGGTTCTCACCTCGCGGTGTTCAATGAATGGTGGCTTCAGACCCAGGGCTTCGTAACCAGCCTTGGTGACCACGGTCTCGTGCTTGACCTGGGCGATCAGGCCACCGCGACGAAGACTGTCGATGACTTTGTCTTTGGCGCCACCCTTGAGGGCATCAGGAAACCAGAGCAGTTTGCCCTGCGTTTGAGCCAGAGCATGGGACAAGATGGCGTGTTGGGTGGGGGTGAGTTGGTTGGACATGTTGTCTCTCATGATCTGTTGTGGGTTTGTTTGTCGCTGGCTTTTTGCCCAGCTTCGAAGGCGTCGATAAGGGCTTGCCGGATGCCCCAGACGCTCACGTCATAGAAGTCCAAGCGGTCGCTGTTGCGTGTCTGAAGCGTCTCGACAAAGAGGTGCTCGGCAGCGATGCGCTCCAGTAGTTGGTCGCGGGCTTTTGTGTCCATCACTGATTGCTCTCCAGTTTGTGAAGCTGGCGGGCACGATCGAAGCCCACCCAGTTGCCGTTGAGGTCAAGGCCGCGGGAGGCCAGTTCTTCTCTGGCCAGTTGGTTGAGATCCAACTCTCCTGCGGCCACGGCACAAAGGACCTTGGTGAGCGTGGTCTGGATGAAGCCGAGCTCATCGACCGTGAATTTGGTGTTGCTGTAGGACATGTGTGCTCCATGCGGTTGTTGATGACGTTCGTATGAACGCTTCACTTCCCGAAGAAGACAAGTCATTTCAGAACATCTGTCGCTTCCTTCTTGATCCACACCCCAACATGCCCCGAAGTGCTCCCACACCGTGCCGATACCCGGGGTGCGCAGCGGTACTGGCGACCCCAGGCTTTTGCCCCCAACACCAGGCCAGCACGCACCGTGACTACGGGCGAGCCAGGCGCGGCTTTGATGCCGAGGTCGACTTCTACCAGTCCAAGGACTGGCGGGCGTTGAGGGCAGCGGTGTTGCGTGATGACCCGCTGTGCGTGGCCTGCCAAGCGAAAGGCATGTTGGTTGCGGCCACCGTTGTTGACCATGTGGTGCCGCTCAAGGACGGCGGTGCCCGCTTTGACAGGGCCAACCTGCAGCCTCTCTGCGTCTCTTGCCACAACCGCAAGACGGCCAGAGAGACTGCCGGTCGGCGCTAGACCGCCAGACACCCCCCTAGGGGGGGCGAATCTCTACGGTTGGCAGGCGCAGATGCGTGCGCTTGCCCAAATTTTTGTGCGTGCAAATTAAAAAAGAATTTTTGGCTATTTCTTGGCGGCGTTCATGCCCAGCCAGGACTTCAACTGGTCCTTTGGATTCATGCTGGCCATTTCGTTTTTAAAGTCAGAAATGGCTTCGCTGACTCCACCGGTGGGTAGTGAAAAGCCGCAAATTTCAGACTCATTGGGTTCGACGTCACTGGCGCCAACGGCTTTGGACAGTTGATTAATGTCCTTGAATAGCTCGCAGTCGCTATTGATTTCATAAATCGTTGCGCCCGCGATCACCAGGACGCTGGCAACTGGAATGACTCTTTCAGGAAGGGTGGCGATGCTGACGACCTTTTGTCTGACCAGACGCTTTACCGCACCCGATTTGAAGCTTTTCACAGACTTCTGAGCCGAAGCAAATTTCGCCTTTTCATTCGCCAGTCGTTTTGTCGGCGTTTGCGCCAAGACCCTTGAAGCCATATCGGGAGCAACAGCCAAAAGCTGACTTGAAACTGCGCCGTAAAGCAGGTCATGGAAGGATGTGTTCAGAACACTGGCCACATTACTCGCGACAAGCCCCAAGACGACGGATGCGTAACTAATACGTTTGAGCCAAATGCCTACTCGTGATGGACTCTTCACAGGTTGGACTGATGTAGCTTGATTCATAAATTTCCCCAGTGACTGAGATTGTTGCTCAGGGCTGGCGTACTGGAGCATTGAACTTATGGCGGGTCGAAAGCCATTACCGGTAGCCGTCAAAAAGATACGGGGCACGCTTCAGAAGTGCCGTACCAATCCACACGAGCCACGACCTACTGGACAGTTGGGCGAACCGCCGGAGTACATGTCCGACATTGCCAAAGAGGCATGGACCTATGCGGTCGAAAACGCGCCCACCGGTCTGTTGTCGTCACTTGATGCATCCGTGCTTGAGCGGTGGGCCAACTGCGCGGGGCTTTACCGTGAGGCCTTGGGCAAGATCAATCGTTCAGGAGTGGCCGGCATGATCATCAAAACACCCAGCGGCATCCTGCGACGTTCCCCTCTCATGGATGTGATTCGTGATTTGGCACTTGAGATGAAGGCTTACGAATCAGAAATGGGGTTCACCCCGGCATCACGTTCCCGCGTTCAGGTGGCACATGAGTCTGTCAACAAGAACGACCCTTGGGCGGACATTGCTGGCTGATGGTCGCAACCAATTACGCGGCCATGGCCAAGCGCTATGCCGAGCAGGTGGTGGCCGGAGACATCCTCGCTTGCCGCTGGGTCCAGTTGGCGTGCCAGCGGCAACTCAACGACCTGGCGCGGTTCAAAGGCAAAGGCAGTCCGTACCGCTTCAATCCGAAACTGTTGGACCGGGATGGCCGCAGCTTTCATCCGGCCGACAACCTGTGCGCCTTCATCGAGCGGCTGCCACACGTGAAGGGGCCGCTGGCCGGCGAGCCGATCAGCCTGGAACCCTGGCAGGTGTTCATCCTGTCCACGGTCTTCGGCTGGGTCAAAGATGACGGCAAGCGGCGTTTTCGGCGTTCGTACATCGAGGTGCCACGTGGGAACGCCAAGTCGACCTTGTCGTCGGCGGTGGCTCTGTACATGTTGGCTGCCGACCGTGAGGGCGGTGCCTCCGACTTCGAGCGCCGTCTGCCCGGCAGCGG
>CAZPTM010000019.1:0-14075 GCA_964589665.1 uncultured Limnohabitans sp.
GTGACCTGAAAAATGACATTTGACGATGTCATGATTCATAATTATTGATGCAAAATATTTTAACCGACTTACAATTGAGCCATGTCTGCCTTATCCCTCGCCCCCCGCGCCCTTTACGAAGAAGTTGCCGAATTGATGCGGCAAAAGATCTTCGCGCGAGAGCTGGAACCCGGCAGCTGGATTGACGAGCTCAAGCTGTCTGAGCAATTGGGCATCAGCCGGACCCCCATGCGAGAGGCTCTGAAAGTGTTGGCCGCCGAGGGTTTGGTGACCATGAAGGTACGTCGCGGCGCCTACGTGACCGAAGTCAGCGACAAGGACCTGCGCGACGTCTACCACCTGCTGTCCCTGCTCGAAAGTGACGCCGCTGGTGTGGTTGCCCAGCAAGCCACAGATGAACAGCTGGCAGAGCTGCAAACCTTGCATCAGGACCTGATCGTTGCTGTGGATGAGCGAGAAAAGTTTTTTCAGATCAACGAACAGTTTCACCTGCGCCTGCTGGAGCTGGCCGACAACCGCTGGCGCATGCAGATGGTGCATGACCTGCGCAAGGTCATGAAGCTCAATCGCCACAACTCCCTTTTCAAACAAGGGCGCCTGAGCGACTCCTTGCAAGAACACCAGGCCATTGTGGACGCCCTGCTCAAGAGGGACGCGCAGGCCAGCGCTGCCTGCATGAAAACCCACTTTACCAACGGCCTGGAGGCCGCCAGCTGAGGTTCATGCCTTTTGGCTTGGGGTGAGCATCACCAGAGCCACACCCGACAATATCAGCACCCCTCCCACGACGTGGAACCAGCCCAAGGACTCATTGAGCAGGCTCCAAGCCACCACCGCCGTGTACAACGGCCCTAGATACAAGGTTACCGCCACACGGCTGGCACCCAGCACTTTTTGCGCCCAGCCGTAAATCCAGTAGGCCAACACCCCCGGCAGCAAAGCGGTGAGCACCATCAACCCGAACGCGTGCGCACCAATCCTTGGGGCGTGCGCAGACATCAACTCCCACACTGCAAAGGGCAAAATCACGGTCACACCCCCCATGCAGATGGCGGCCAACTGCGCAGATGAACTCATGGCGCTTGGCCAGCGTCGCTGCAGCAAGGCATATGCCGCCCAAGAAATGGCAGCACCCACGATCCATAAATCGCCAGGCACCAGTTTCACGGCGGACAAATGCCCCCATTGGCCCTGCACCACCACATGCACCACACCCGCCATGGCCAACGCCACGCCCCCGCGTTGGCGCCATGAAAAATGCTCACCCAGCCACAGCACGGAACCCACAGCAATCAGCACGGGAGCAGAGGCGTAAATGAGCGAGATGTTCATGCTCACCGTGCTCTCTCCGGCCAAGTAGACCCAGGCGCCGCAAATCCACATGCCGCAAGCCCCAAGCAACACATAACGCCAACGCTGCTGCCAGATTACCGCACGGTGTTGCCATAGTTCGCGCGCATTGAACAAGGCCAAAATGCTGCCTGCCAAACCCCAGCGGCCCAATGCAAGCACATGTGGCGAGACCACGCCCGGCGCCTGACGGGACGCCACGATATTGACGGTCCAAAACAGAGGCACCAGCCAGATCAGGACCATGGCCCAACGACGGGTTCGTGCGCTGTACACCTTATTCGGCATGAAAGGCTTGGTCGTCTGGTTTTTCAGCGCCTCGCTGCAAGGCTTCGCGGGCTTGCTGCCACACCTCACGTGGAGGAAGGGGCTTGAGCTTGTGGTTGCTCCAGACCTGACGCCACAAACGTCCGCCGCGCTGACCGTGGTAGAGCCCGAGCATGTGCCGCGCAATGGCATACCATGGGCAGCCGTCTTCGGCATGAGCACGCTCCATGTACGCCACCATCGCCTCTTCGACCGCTTCACGACTCAGGGCTTCATGCGCATCATTGAAAAATTGCGCATCCCAGGTGGTCAGCAGCCAAGGGTTGTAATACGCTTCACGGCCAACCATCACGCCATCAAGGTGCTGCAAGTGCATCGCAATGTCTTCGTTGGTCTTGATGCCACCGTTGACTGCAAAAGTCAGCTGCGGGAAATCTTTTTTGAGCTGATAAGCCAGCTCATAACGCAAGGGAGGAATCTCGCGGTTTTCCTTGGGCGATAGGCCATCGAGCCAGGCGTTACGGGCATGCACGATGAACACATCACAACCTGCCTCACTCACCGTGCCCACGAAGTCACGGACAAAGTCATAGCTCTCGATACGGTCAATGCCAATGCGGTGCTTGACCGTCACGGGAACATCGACCGCATCACGCATGGCTTTGACGCCATCAGCCACGGTTTGCGGAACATTCATCAGGCAAGCGCCAAACGCACCTCGCTGAACCCGGTCCGAAGGACAGCCGCAATTGAGGTTGATCTCGTCGTACCCCCATTGCTGGCCCAGTTTGGCAGCAGTGGCCAGGTCTGTCGGATCACTTCCCCCCAGTTGCAATGCGACGGGGTGTTCTTCGGGATTGAACCTCAAATGGCGCTGCACAAAGCCATGCGTAAGTGCCCCCGTGGTCACCATTTCGGTGTACATACGGGTGCGCCGCGTGAGCAGACGATGAAAGTAACGACAGTGACGATCGGTCCAGTCGAGCATGGGCGCAACTGCCAGGCGCCACGGGCTGAACCCGGATGAAATTTCAGACATAGAGTGATTATCCCTGTCTGTCCAAAGAAAACCCCGCACCAGGCGGGGTTTGGGGATAGTCAGGCGCAGTGCGCATGACCTGGCAGATCGCGGCAATCAGCCCATGTGCAGGCCACCGTTGACCGAGAAGTCGGCCCCCGTGGCATAGCCGCCCTCGTCGCTGGCCAGCCAGGCGATGATGGACGCGATTTCGCTGGGTTCACCCAGGCGTTTGACGGGCACCGTGCCCACGATCTTTTCGAGCACGTCCGGGCGAATGGCCTTGACCATGTCGGTGCCGATGTAGCCCGGGCTGACGGTGTTGACCGTCACGCCCTTGGTGGCGAGCTCCTGCGCCAGGGCCATCGAGAAACCGTGCATGCCGGCTTTGGCGGCCGAATAGTTGGTCTGGCCCGCCTGGCCTTTTTCGCCGTTGACCGAGCTGATGTTGATGATGCGGCCCCAGCCCCGTTCAACCATGTCGGGCACGACCTGTTTGGTCACGTTGAACATGGAGTCCAGGTTGGTGTTCATCACCGCATCCCAGTCTTCCTTGGTCATTTTCAGGAACATGCGGTCCTTGGTGATGCCGGCGTTGTTGACCAGCACGTCGATCGGGCCGTGCTCGGCCTTGGCCTTGGTGAAGGCCTCGACCGTCGAGTCCCAATCCCCCACATTGCCCACCGAGGCGTGGAAGGTAAAGCCCAGCGCCTTTTGCTCGTCAAGCCACTTGTTGTAGTCGCGGGTCGGGCCGCAACCGGCAATGACCTTGAAGCCGTCCTTGTGCAGGCGCTGGCAGATGGCGGTACCGATACCGCCCATACCGCCGGTGACGTAAGCAACTTTTTGACTCATGTTTGTCTCCTTTGTTATGAGTGCTGAAAACAGAAAATCCGATGCGATTAAACGCGCTCGATGGCCAGGGACACGCCCATGCCGCCGCCAATGCACAGGGCGGCCACGCCCTTCTTGGCCTGGCTACGCTGCATTTCGTGCAGAAGGGTCACCAGAATACGGCAGCCCGAGGCGCCAATCGGGTGGCCAATGGCAATGGCGCCCCCGTTGAGGTTCACTTTGGCCGGATCGATGTCCAGCACCTTGTTGACGGCGCAGGCCTGTGCGGCAAAGGCTTCGTTGAGTTCAAACACATCCACGTCCTGCACGTTCCAGCCAGCGCGGGCCAGGGCTTTTTGTGTGGCAGGCACCGGGCCCATGCCCATGGTGGCCGGGTCCAGACCGGAGGTGCCGAAAGCGGCAATGCGGGCCATGGGCTTGAGGCCCAGGGCAGCTGCTTTTTTGGCGGTCATGACGACCACGGCTGCGGCGCCATCGTTGATGCCCGAGGCGTTGCCAGCGGTCACACTGCCGGCCTTGTCAAACGCAGGGCGCAGGCCCGCCAGCGCTTCGGCGTTGGTTTTCTTGTTGATGAATTCGTCGGTGTTGAACACCAGCGGGTCACCCTTGCGCTGCGGAATGAGCACGTCGACGATTTCGTCCTTGAACTTGCCCGCGTCCTGGGCGGCAGCGGCCTTTTGCTGGCTGGCCAGCGCCAGCGCGTCCTGCATGTCGCGGGTGATGCCGTGCAGCTTGGCCACGTTCTCGGCGGTGATGCCCATGTGGTACTGGTTGTAGACGTCCCACAGGCCGTCGACGATCATGGAGTCCACCATGTTCCAGTTGCCCATGCGCTGGCCATCGCGGCTGCCCATCAGCACATGGGGAGAAGCACTCATGTTTTCCTGGCCGCCAGCGACCACGATTTCGCTGTCGCCCCAGGCTACTGCCTGAGCAGCCAGCATGACCGACTTGAGGCCGGAGCCACAAACGGCATTGATCGTCAGCGCCGGGGTTTCTTTGGCAATACCAGCCTTGAGCAACGATTGGCGGGCAGGGTTCTGGCCCGCACCGGCGGCAAGCACTTGGCCCATGATCACTTCACCGATCTGGTCAGGTTGCAGACCTGCGCGGGCCATGGCCTCGCGGATCACTATGCTGCCCAACTCGGGGGCTGCGACCTTGGCCAGCGAACCACCAAATTTGCCCACAGCCGTACGCGCGGCCGATACGATAACGATGTCTTCCATGTTCAGAGTCTCCTGCTAAAAATAAAGAATCAGGCTTTCGCCTTCACATAACGACCAGGTGCCGGCTCGATGGCCTTGTATTTGGCACCTTTGCCATAAGATTTCGGCGCAGCAATTTGTTTGCCCGCATGTTGCTTGAGCCAGCCAGACCAGTCGTCCCACCAGCTGCCAGCCAGCTCGGTAGAGCCGGAAATCCAGTCATTGACATCGGCCGGGAACTTACCGTCCTCGCGCACCCAGTGGCTGCGCTTTTTGGAAGCAGGTGGATTGATCACGCCGGCGATGTGGCCCGAGGCACCCATCACAAAACGCTTCTTGCCAGGCAACACCTGCGTGCTGGCGTAAGCACCACCAATAGGCACAATATGATCCTCACGGGAGCCGTACAGGTACACCGGCAAATTCACCTTGCGCAGATCAATGCCTTCGCCGCATACCTGCGCCTTACACGGCTTGACAAGGTTGTTTTCCAGATAGGTGTTACGCAAGTACCATGCGTAAAAGGGCCCCGGCAAATTGGTGGAGTCGCTGTTCCAGTAGAGCAAATCAAACGGCGGTGGTGTCTCGCCTTTGAGATAGTTGCCCACTACATAGTTCCAAACCAGGTCGTTGGGGCGCAAGAAACTGAAGGTAGAGGCCAGATCCTGCCCTTTGAGCAAGCCACCCTGACCCATTTGCATCTCACGGAACTTGACGAAGTTTTCGTCAATAAATACATCGAGCACGCCGGTATCGGTGAAGTCAATCAATGTGGTCAGGAACGTTGCGCTGGCCACAGAGTTGTCTCCACGGGCAGCCAACACGGCCAACGCGTTTGACAAGATGGTGCCGCCAACGCAAAAGCCCAGCGCATTGATTTTGGGGGCAGCGGTAATGGCCTTGACAGTGTGAATGGCCTCAATAGCCGCCTGCTCAATGTAGTCGTCCCAGGTTTTGCCAGACATGGTCTCGTCAGGATTACGCCAGCTCACCACAAACGTGCGGTGGCCTTTGCTCACTGCATAACGGATGAAAGAATTTTCAGGCTGCAAATCCAGAATATAGAACTTGTTGATGCATGGTGGAATCAACAGAAACGGACGCTCGTACACCTTGGCCGTCAAGGGCTTGTATTCGATGAGCTGGAAATATTCGTTTTCAAACACCACCGCTCCCTCGGTGGTGGCTACGTTCTTGCCTACTTCAAACAGGCTTTCGTCCGTCATGGACACATGACCCTGCTCCAGGTCATGCACCAAGTTCTGAATGCCCTTGGCAATACTCTCGCCCTTGGTTTCGACTGCTTTTTGTTGCGCCTCGGCATTGAGCGCCAAATAGTTGCTGGGCGCCGCTGCAGCTACCCATTGCTCCACCCCGAAGCGAATTCGGGCCCGAGTCTTTGCGTCAGCTTCCACGGCATCAGCCAGGGACATCAAGGTACGAGCGTTGAGCAAATAGACGGCCGCATTGAAGGCAGCCATGGGATTGGCTGACCAAGCCTGGGATGAAAAACGACGATCCTTGATCTGCAGACTGTTTTGCAGGCTCTGGTTCCAAAGCTCTGCGGCGTCCTTAAAGTAGTTCGCTTCAATGTGCTGTAGCTTTTGAGGATCGAGCTTGAGCGCAGGTGTTGAAGCGCCGGGCAAAGCCCCTGCACCACCCAAATCCATGCTTTGGAAATTCTGCATGGCCTGACCCCAGCTCTTGGTCAGATTTTGTTGAAACTGCTCAGTCATCTGGGACCAAAAAGGGGGCATGTTTGTGTTCATGGCAATGTCTCCGCACAATCGTGACCTGACCAAAGGAATTCAGGCCAAAATCAGTATCAATCCAATTGTTGTCACCGAAATTACAAAATTCACAAATGACGTATTTAGTGGTTATCGCATGGTTTTATGTCGCCTTGATGATGAGCTTGGCCGAAGCGACCAGCTCCCAAGGTACGGTGCTTGGAGCCATTGTGACCTTGTTTTTGTATGGAATTGGCCCCATCGCTCTAGTGGTTTACCTCATG
This sequence comes from uncultured Limnohabitans sp., assembly GCA_964589665.1. Taxonomy (GTDB): domain Bacteria; phylum Pseudomonadota; class Gammaproteobacteria; order Burkholderiales; family Burkholderiaceae_C; genus Limnohabitans_A. The sequence continues at coordinate 6,713 of CAZPTM010000019.1, forward strand.
AGAACCCCTGTGCGTCGCAAAGCCAGACGTGAGCATGAACAACGACAAGTCGTATCAAGCCTCGCCCAGCCAGATGCTGGCGGCCATGCGACCGGAGTTGCCAAGCAAACGACTGTCACGCCGGTGAGAGAAGAAGACTGATGAATGGGTAAAGGTGCACCATCCATCACGACCATCGTTGCCAAAGATGGTATGTACGTCCAGCAAACTCAAGCGCTGGCGGGCCAGTGCCGGTAAATTAGCAAACCACTTGCCCTGAACTGTTGATGCCACAAAGCAAGGCTGCGCAGCATCGCTTTGTGCCACAAAAGCCTGGCGAACTTCATCACCCACTTCAAACGCTGTCGGGCCTATGCATGGCCCCAGCCAGACACACAGGTCACGGACTGCAATCCCGCGTGCACGCGCTCCACGGACCATGACTTCCAAGACGCCGACACCTGCATGGCCCGACAGACCTCTCCATCCCGCATGGCCAGCCCCCACCCAGCGCCCTTGGGTGTCGCACATGAGCACCGGCATACAGTCAGCCACCATGATGGTGGCTGCGACCGAGGAATCCGTGCATTCACACACATCTGCTTGCAATCCATCGGGACTGTGCGAAGACAATGACACATTTTGGGTACCGTGAACCTGCGAAAGGTAGACAGGCCTGCGTCCAAGCACATTACGCCAGCGTTGCCTGTTGATTTGGACGTGTACAGGGTCATCACCCACATGGTCACCCAGGTTCAGGCTGTCCCACGGCGCAAAGGAAACTCCACCCGTTCGGGTAGACATGCATGCATGCACATGCAAGGGTGCCGGCCAGTGGGGCACGAGCACAGACCCACCACACGGCAGTGGCTTGAAATCAGGACCCGAAGGAGTGGCAACATGCATAGCTGCAGCATAACGTCTTGTAGACACCTTCGATCACCAGTTGCGTTCTAATTACTCCATGTCAATGTCTGACCCAACTTTGCCCTGGATTGAAGCCGACCAGGCCCTGCCCCCACCCGATTGCGCCTGGGGAATACAAAGCTCAGCGCCTGGCCTGCTGGCCGCCAGCCCTGACTTGACCGCGCACCAAGTAGCTCAGGCATATGCACAGGGCACTTTCCCTTGGTACAGCCAAGGTCAACCCGTGTTGTGGTGGTCACCCGATCCGCGCATGGTGCTCCAGCCCAAGTCTTTTCGTTTTCATCGCTCCTTGCAGCAAAGTCTCAAAAAACACTTGAACTCACCCGGGACACGCGTGTGCTTCAACAACGCATTCACTCAGGTCATGCAGCGTTGCGCGAGCAGCCCTCGCCATGGGCAAACTGGCACCTGGATTGTTCCGCGCATGATTGAGGTGTATAGCGAACTTCACATGCTAGGCTTGGCCCACAGTGCTGAACTCTGGCAAGGGGACAGGCTCGTGGCGGGCCTTTATTTTGTGAGTCTGGGGCATGCAGTTTTTGGCGAGTCCATGTTCACAACAGTAAGCGATGGTTCCAAAATAGCGCTCAGTTTGTTGGTCAGTGTCTGTTTGCATCATCAAGTGCCCATGATTGATTGCCAGCAAAACACCGCCCACCTTAAAAGCCTAGGCGCAGGTGAAATAGACAGGGGCCAATTTCTGGAGAGTGTCGGTCAGTCTCGTCGCAAAAGAGCAATAGATTGGTCCGCCCAGCACCTATACTGGAATGAACTCTTGAACCTTTGACCGTGAGCAGCATTCAGGAACTCCCCCTCAAGACCTTGCAGTTTTATGCCACTGCACCTTATCAGTGCAGTTATCTGCCTGAACGGCTGGCTCGCTCACAAGTGGCCACGCCCAGCCATCTGATCGACAACGAGGTTTATTCCGATCTGGTCGCGCAAGGGTATCGTCGCAGTGGCTTGTTCACCTATCGTCCCTATTGCGATGGCTGCCAACAGTGTGTGGCTCTTCGCGTACTTGTCGATCGTTTCAAGCCCACTCGAAGCCAGCGCCGCTGTTGGCAAGCACTGCAGCACCTGCAAGCGCGCATCATGAACCTGCACTTCAACCCCGAGCATTACGCGCTGTACCTGCACTATCAGCGCTCACGTCATGCTGGTGGCGGCATGGACGATGACAATGTGGAGCAGTACCAGCAATTTTTGCTTCAAAGTCGCATCAACTCCCGCTTGGTCGAATTCCGTGACCCCGAAACTGATCAGCTACGCATGGTCAGCCTGATTGATGTGCTCAATGACGGCTTGTCCGCGGTCTACACTTTTTTTGATCCCGAGCACAAACATGGCCTGGGCACGTTCAACGTGCTGTGGCAAATCCAGCAAGCGCGCCAACTGCAGGTGCCGCACGTGTACCTTGGTTACTGGATCAGTGACAGCCCGAAAATGGCCTACAAAAGCAAGTTTCAACCCTGCCAGATTTTGCAAAGTGGTGAATGGAAAATTAAGTCAATTTGAATTTCGCAGTATAAAATTTGAACTTGCTTTGTGAGAGGTTGACCATGAGAAAAGCCGAAGCCGCGCCGACCGCGACACCCACGATCCAGGTAATAGAGCGCATGTTCACCCTGATCGATGTGCTTGCATCACGCGAAGAAGCCATCACGCTTAAGGAAATCAGCGAAAAGACAGGTCTGCACCCGTCCACCGCCCATCGTATTCTCAATGACCTGACGCTGGGCCGTTTTGTAGACCGCCCCGAAGCAGGAAGCTACCGCTTGGGCATGCGTCTGCTGGAATTAGGCAATTTGGTCAAAGGGCGCCTTAATGTGCGCGATGCAGCCCTGGAGCCCATGAAGGTACTGCACAAACTGATTCAGCAACCTGTCAACCTCAGCGTACGCCAAGGTGATGAGATTGTTTATGTGGAGCGGGCCTACAGTGAGCGCTCAGGCATGCAGGTCGTGCGTGCTATTGGCGGTCGGGCCCCACTGCACCTGACCTCGGTGGGTAAACTGTTTTTGGCGCAAGATGACCCTTTGCGCGTGCGAGGCTATGCCACGCGCACTGGCCTGAGCGGACACACGCGCAACAGCATTACCCAACTGCCAGTTCTGGAACGCGAACTTTCTCGCGTCAAACAAAGCGGCGTAGCCAGAGATAATGAAGAATTGGAGCTAGGCGTGCGCTGCATCGCCGCCGGCATTTACGACGACCAGGGCAAGCTACTGGCAGGTTTGTCCATCTCGGCTCCCGCCGATCGGATGGACGATGAATGGTTGGCAAAGCTACAAAGCACGGCCAACGCCATCTCGCAAGAGCTGGGATATCACCCACACGGATGAGGGTTGACTTAACTGCTGCGTTCGTTGATAAATGCTTGCAGCGCAGCAGAACGGCCGCGATGCGCCTCTACCCAGCGGCGGACACGTTCCGCATCCGCAATACGGCTTAACTTGCCTGCTGAATCCAGGAAGACCATGATCAGGTTTCGACCGGAGACTTCAGCCTTCATGACCAGACAACGGCCCGCTTCGCGGATGTAACCGGTTTTTTGCAAGCTGATGTCCCAATTAGGGCTCTTGACCAAGGGATTGGTGTTGTGAAACTGCAAGGTGCGGCGACCAACGGCCACCTCATAGCCTGGAGAGGTTGACAATTCGCGCATGATTGGTTGACGTGAAGATGCAGCCACCAAAAGTGTCAAGTCGTGCGCACTGGACTGATTTTGGCTCGACAATCCTGTGGGCTCCACGTAGCGGGTATCACTCATGCCCAGTTCACGTGCCTTGGCGTTCATTTTCTGGACAAACAGATTCATGCCGCCGGGAAACGTACGCCCCAATGCGTGTGCAGCTCGGTTCTCACTGGACATCAGGGCAAGGTGCAGCAAATCGCCACGGCTCAGACGAGCGCCAACAATCAGGCGAGACGAACTGCCTTTTTCGGTGTCGACATCGTCCTGGGTGATGGTGATCATTTCGTCCATGGGCAATTGCGCCTCGGACACCAGCAAACCAGTCATGAGTTTGGTGAGCGATGCAATGGGCAGAACGGCATGGTCGTTCTTGCTCAGCAGGACTTCGCGAGTATCCTGGTCAATCACTAAAGCCACGCTAGAGCGCAGTGACAGAGGATCGCGTGCTGCATGCAACCCAGCCTGCTGCCCATAAGAAGCTGGATCTGCGGGCACTGCTTTTTTCGAACGCTTTGCAGATCTTTTCTGACTGACCTTGCGTGACACCGATTTGGTGACACGTTTTTTCTTCACTTGCGTTTGTTTTTCAGCAGCTTGCACAAAGGGCGTTGTGCTCGCTGCCCCTAAAAGCAACGCACAAGTCAACATCACTCCACCCCAGCGCTTGGCCCACAGCGTATTGGCTTTATCAGGTGCCAAAAATGGAGTTTTTGTGAATTTCATCAAAAATGCTGCAAACAAAAATACGATTTGCTCTAGTTTATATGAATAAAAAAAGCCATGCAAGATCAAACACTTGCATGGCTTAGTTGAAGCACATTTTTTTTGTAAAGTTTAGCCTTGCGCGGCCACCCTTTCAGCTTTGCTGTGCAGCTTGTTAAGTGCGCTGAGGTAGGCCTTGGCCGAGGCCACCACGATGTCCGGATCCGCTCCCACACCGTTGACCACACGTCCACTGTTTTGCAACCGCACTGTGACCTCGCCCTGGCTTTCAGTCGAGCCACTGATGGCATTGACCGAGTACAGCACCATTTCTGCACCACTTTTCACATGGGCCTCAATGGCTTTCATGGAAGCATCGACAGGACCATTACCAGTGGACTCACTTTTGACTTCTTTACCCTGAACAGTAAAGACAATCGCAGCTTGCGGTTGCTCACCCGTTTCACTGTGTTGCGACAGCGACACAAAGCCGTATTGGTCTTGATCGGCGGCAGCACCTTCACTGTTGACCAGCGCCAGAATATCCTCGTCAAAAATCTCACTCTTGCGATCAGCCAATTCCTTGAACTTGGTAAAGGCGTTATTGATTTCGCTTTCACTTTCGAGCTCGACGCCCAACTCCTGCAGGCGCTGCTTGAAGGCGTTTCGGCCAGAGAGCTTGCCCAGGACAATCTTGTTAGCGCTCCAGCCCACATCTTCGGCCCGCATGATCTCGTAGGTATCGCGCGCTTTGAGCACGCCATCCTGGTGAATACCCGAGGCGTGAGCAAACGCATTGGCCCCGACAACGGCTTTGTTGGGCTGCACCACAAAACCGGTGGTCTGACTGACCATGCGGCTGGCGGCAACGATATGCTGGGTGTCAATATTCACATCCAGGCCAAAGTAGTCACGACGCGTCTTGACTGCCATCACCACTTCTTCAAGCGAGCAGTTGCCGGCGCGCTCACCGAGGCCGTTTATGGTGCACTCGATTTGACGAGCTCCACCGATTTTTACACCCGCCAAGGAGTTGGCGACCGCCATACCCAAGTCGTTATGACAATGCACAGACCAGATCGCCTTGTCGGCATTGGGCACTTTCTCGCGCAAGGTCTTGATAAAGTTGCCATACAACTCCGGGATGGCATAACCCACCGTATCAGGAATGTTGATGGTCGTCGCGCCCTCGGCAATCACGGCCTCCACAACTCGGGCCAGAAAGTCGATCTCGCTGCGGTAACCGTCCTCCGCGCTGAACTCGATATCGCCACACAGATTGCGTGCAAAGCGCACGGCCTGCTTGGCTTGTTCAAACACCTGGTCAGGCGTCATACGCAGCTTTTTCTCCATGTGCAGGGGAGAGGTAGCAATGAAGGTGTGGATACGTCCGCTATTGGCACCTTTGAGCGCCTCGGCCGCGCGAGAAATATCGCGGTCATTGGCACGCGACAGAGAGCACACGGTCGAGTCCTTGATGGCATTGGCAATGGTTTGTACCGCCTCAAAGTCACCGTTGGAGCTGGCAGCAAAACCGGCTTCGATCACATCCACACGCAGTCGCTCTAGCTGGCGCGCAATACGCAGTTTTTCGTCACGCGTCATCGACGCTCCGGGGGACTGCTCGCCATCACGCAAGGTGGTGTCAAAAATGATCAACTTGTCTGCCATGTTCACTCCAGAATCGAAATCACCGCAGGGATTGAAAAACAAAACAAAAGGCCCGCTGCGGGTTGCATACGGGCCTTTTGGGGTTTGTTGGCTTGCGCTACATATCCCGCCCGTGGGGCGTTAGCAGTAGAGCAAGCGAAAAATTAGTCATGGAAAATAATGTAGCACAGTTTTAAAAAATGCACTCAGTCATCCACATGTAAGCCGCGCTCATAGGGCTCATCGGTAGAGGTACTGATCATGCTGACAGGCTCACCCTTGAATTTGCGCCACATATACATGGCATAGCCGCTCAAGCCGTAGGTCATGAACAGACCAAACAATACCGATGGCGGATGGATATTGATCACCGCAATCAACAGCACCACCAGCACCAAGCCCACAAAGGGCACACTCTTTTTAAGCTGCAGGTCCTTGAAGCTGTAAAAAGGCACATTGGTCACCATGGTCAATCCTGCGTATAGGGCCAGTGCAAACATCGGCCAAGCCAGGCTGGCAGGATCCATTTCCAAGTCTGTCATGATCCAGATGAAGCCGACCACCAAGGCCGCAGCAGCTGGCGAAGGCAGGCCCTGAAAGTAACGTTTATCCACCACGGCAGTATTCACATTGAACCGAGCTAGACGCAGGGCCGCGCAGGCACAATACACAAAGGCGGCAATCCACCCCCAGCGCCCCAAGCCTCGAAAAGCCCATTCGTAGGCAATCAGTGCAGGCGCGGCGCCAAACGAGACCATGTCGGCCAATGAATCCATTTGTTCGCCAAAAGCGCTCTGGGTATTGGTCATGCGGGCGACGCGGCCATCCAGGCTGTCGAGCACCATGGCGCAGAACACTCCAATACACGACAGGTCATAGCGCCCATTCATGGCCATCACGATGGAATAAAAGCCACCAAAAAGTGCTGCCAACGTAAACAGATTGGGCAACATGTAAATGCCTTTTGAAGGCTTGCGACGAACTGGATGCGAATCCATGAATATCCTTGTTTCTAGAGGCACGACCCAGGGCCGACCTTGGTTGCCCAAGTGTAAGCCAGAGTTCAGCCAAAGAAAAAGGCCACCGAAGTGGCCTTTAAGTCAGGCGAAAAACCCGATCAGTTACGGCTCTGGTCCACCAGCTTGTTTTTAGCAATCCAGGGCATCATGGCGCGCAGCTGGGCGCCGACTTGCTCGATCGAGTGGTCAGCATTCAGGCGGCGGCGAGCGGTCATGGAGGGATAGTTGGTGCGACCTTCCAGGATGAACATCTTGGCGTATTCACCGGTCTGGATGCGCTTGAGCGCGTTGCGCATGGCTTTGCGCGACTCTTCGTTGATGACTTCGGGGCCCGTCACGTACTCACCGTACTCGGCGTTGTTCGAGATGGAGTAGTTCATGTTGGCAA
>CAZPTM010000020.1:0-13737 GCA_964589665.1 uncultured Limnohabitans sp.
GTTGTAAACTGCTGACATGCAAGTTCGCGCGGTAATAAAGTATGCAATCAGTGTAGCCCTGCTGGCTGTAGCCAGCTTGAGCGCCATCAATACGGTATGGGCCAAGGTTGAAACCAACCAGTCACAGCACAAAAAAGCCACCAGGGATTACAAGCCTGAACACAAAGCGCGCCAGACAACACGCCCAGCATCTGGCTCCACTTACGCTCTGCGCAAAGATGCACAACAATGGGCCGACAAACTGGCCATACAGCACAAACTGCCTCAAGCGTGGACACGCGCGGCCGTTGCAGATGCGCGCATGCTGCCCAATGTCGTTCGCTTGGTCACCCCTTCAAAAAAACCCACCGCGAAAAACTGGGCCGCGTATCGGGAACGCTTTATCGAGCCCCGACGCATAGCTGCCGGCCTGGCCTTCTGGCAAGAACACGCTCCCGAGCTGGCCCGTGCCGAACACACCTACGGTGTCCCTGCACGGATCATCGTGGGTATTCTGGGCGTGGAAACCCTCTACGGCCAACACACCGGCAACTTTCGCATCCTGGACGCCTTGGCCACTTTGGCGTTCGATTTCCCTTCTGCTCACCCACGCGCGCAGGAACGTCAAATGTTTTTCAGGCAAGAGTTGGAGCATTTTCTGCTCATGACCCACGAAAACCAAGTCGACCCTCGCAGCCTGAAGGGTAGCTACGCGGGGGCCATGGGCCTGCCTCAGTTCATGCCATCGAGCTGGCGACGTTACGCAGTAGATTTTGATGGGGATGGCCACATCGACTTGTGGAACAGCACAGCAGACGCTATTGGATCAGTGGCCAACTACTTCAAAGCATTCGAGTGGCAAACCGGCCTACCCACCACATTCGATGTTAGGGTACTGAGCAGCCCCGATCAATTGGAGCAACTGCTGCTACCCGACATCTTGCCCACCTTCAACGTGCAAACCATGCAATCTCTCGGACTGCAACTGCCAGCCGATGCAGCTCAATATCCAGGGAAACTGGCCCTGATTGAACTGCGCAACGGCGAGGATGCACCCAGCTTTGTGCTGGGTACCGACAACTTCTATACCGTTACACGCTACAACTGGAGTAGCTACTACGCAATGGCAGTGATTGAGTTAGGGCAAGCAATAGAACTTGAGCGCATGGCCACCCTCTCTGCCAAAGCCCCTTGAAACCGCCAAGTTTCAGCCCCCATGCGCGGCGAGAGCCTTGGCCACTTCGTGCTGACCCTGTTCAGAGCCTGACGCTGGAACCAGATCACCAGCGCGGTTGCACACTGCATCGAGCTGTTGCAACAACTGCTCGGGCACATCCTCACCCACGCCCAAGTGAACACCTTGCGTAAGCGTGATATTTGCTACTTCAAAGCTGCCTGCTCCGGCACACAAGAAGGTGCGATTAGGGGCTTGCTCACAGGCCATCACCAACATGGCAGGCACCACAGCCTCGGGCTGCAGAGCGCGTAAAACAGCCTCAGGCATAAGCCCTTCGGTCATACGCGTGGCTGCCGTAGGGGCCAGGCCGTTGACGCGAATGTCGTATTTCTGGCCTTCCAGCGACAAGGTCTGCACCAGACCGGCTAAAGCCATTTTGGCGGCGCCGTAATTGGCCTGACCGAAGTTGCCATACAAGCCTGTGGAAGAGGTGGTCATGATGATGCGGCCATAGTGCTGCGCCTGCATGATGGGCCACACCGCCTTGGTGCAATGCACAGCACCCATGACGTGAACATCCATGACCAGGCGGAAATCGTCGATCTCCATCTTGGCAAAACTTTTGTCACGCAAGATGCCCGCGTTGTTGACAAGAATGTCCACCCGGCCCCAGGCCTGCATGACTTGCTGGACCATGGCCTGCACAGCGTCATAGTCAGTCACCGAGGCACCATTGACCATGGCCTCGCCACCCATGGTGCGAATTTCGTCCACCACTTTTTGTGCCGCAGAAACCGAGCCACCTTCACCATGCACGTCGCCACCCAGGTCGTTGACCACCACCTTGGCACCACGCTTGGCCAGGGCCAAAGCATGCTGACGGCCCAAGCCACCGCCTGCACCTGTCACGATGGCCACACGGCCCTTGAAATCGATCGTCATATGCTCAGTTCCTTGCATTGCTGTATTGATTGACGCCAGAACGACAGTTCATCGTCGTCGTGCATGGCATCATGGCCGCAATATAAACAAAAGTCAGTCCCATGGAGCTCAACTCCGAAATCGTCACCGATCCACCTCGCGATGCATCCACCGTGGTTCTGCTGCGCGACAGTGCCGATGGCCTGCAAGTGCTCATGATGCAGCGCCACAATGCTTCGCAAGTACTGGGCGGCGTGCACGTGTTTCCGGGCGGCAAACTTGACGATGCCGACATGTCCCCTGCTTTGCTGCAGCTCTTGCAGGAAGACAGCACTCAGCTTCACCACCTACTCAACGAACCTGCATTGGAGCCTGTGCGTGCCGCCGGCCTGTACGTGGCCGCGCTGCGCGAATTGCATGAAGAGGCTGGCATTTTGCTGGGCAGCGCCGCGGCCCCCGTCAGTGAGCCGGGACATTGGGCACAAGCTGTGGCCACGCTGGGCCACAAACTCCAGGCCAGCTTGCTCACCCCCTGGTCGCGCTGGATCACGCCCAAGCAGCCCTCGGTCACCAACAAGCGCTTTGACACCCGGTTCTTTCTGGCCCAAGCCCAAGCGCACCAGGTGGGCCGACACGACAACCATGAGGCCACCGAAATCCGCTGGCTCAGTCCAAACGAGGCCTTGCACGCTTACTGGGATCGTCAGATCGAGCTGGCCCCACCGCAAATCATGAGCCTTGCGCATCTGCGTCAATACACCCATGCCGAACAAGCTCTGGCCGATGCACGCCAACAGCCCCCGGCCCTGGTTGAACCCGAGGCGCACGATATCCAGGGTGAGCGCATGATCTGCTACCCGGGCGACCCCATGCACAGCGTGCGCACCGCCGCTTTTGCCGGACCAACCCGCCTGTACTTTCGCAACAAACGCTTTGAGCCCGAAGGGGGCCTTGCCGCATTGATGCTGTAGGACCTCAGACCAGCACGGTGGGCGACTGCAACACACCTGAGATGGACACCTGAGCATCCAGCCAAGCCTGCAGCTCGCGCGCATCGCGCAGCAAACGCACCTCGTCAAAAGCCGCTTGTCCCTGTGGGTAAGCCTTACGCAAATAGTTGAGCCACTGCTTGAGACGACCGCCGCGGTGGCGCGCCTCTACATGCGCACACATGCGTGGCCACCACACCTGCGCCAGCACTTGCAGCACTTGTGCCCACGGCACTGCCTGTCCGGGCTTGGCGATGACACCTGCAGCATCGTGCCGTGCCATGGCCAAGGCCAACCCTGGATCGGTCACCATGCCTCGACCCACCATCACATCCTGCACACCCGTCACAGCGCGACAACGCAAGGCGTCGGCCACACTCCAGATTTCGCCGTTGGCCACCAAGGGCAACTTCACGACCTGGCGAATATCAGCGATCCGGTCCCAATAAGCCGGTGGCTTGTAGCCGTGCACCTTGGTACGGGCATGCACCACCAGTTCGCTGGCCCCTGCAGCCTCAATGGCTCGCGCGCAGTCTTCGGCCAGCTGGTCGTCCTCGTAGCCCAGCCGCATCTTGGCTGACACCGGCACATGCGCAGGCACGGTGCGTCGCACTTCGCTGACGATGCGATGCACCAGCTCTGGCTCTTGCAGCAACACCGCCCCGCCCCGATGACGGTTGACGGTTTTGGCCGGACAACCAAAATTCAGGTCAATGCCGTGCGGGCCCAGCCGAGCCAAGACCGCTGCGTTGTCGGCCAGGCACGCCGGGTCGGAGCCCAGCAGTTGTGCGCGCACCGGCACACCTGCGGGAGTGCGGCCACCGTTGAGCAATTCGGGCATGACCCGCACAAACGCACGCCTGGGCAAAACGCTGTCCGTTACGCGGATGAACTCCGTCACGCACATGTCGACCCCGCCAAAACGGGTCAGTGCATCGCGCAAGCTGTGATCCAGCAAACCTTCCATCGGCGCAAGCCACACCCGCCCTGCAGCCGGCCTCGGCGATGTGGTTGTGGTGGTGTGAGGTGTATTGCGCATGACCAGTCTTTGAAACAGGCCACATTTTCGCTGTTTCACGGCACCTCAGAAACAAGGCGCTGATCGGTTATCTTTGGGTGATGCTCCAGACTTTTTTTCGTCATATCCTGCCTCTGTGGATAGCCCTGCTCTGCGCGTCAGCAGCCATGGCGTCCTCCGCAGCACCACACAGCACGCCCGAGAACATGGCTGAACGCGTGCGCGCCTGCACCGCCTGCCATGGCGAGCAAGGGCGCGCCGCGCCCGATGGGTACTACCCCCGCCTGGCCGGAAAACCCGCAGGCTACCTGTACCACCAGCTGCTCAATTTTGCCGAAGGACGCCGTCGTTATGGACCCATGGCCCAACTGGTGCAACCTCTGTCCGATGACTATTTGCAGCGCATGGCTCAGCATTTCGCCTTACTGGATGTGCCTTACCCCGCACCTAGCCGCGAAGCGCCTCGGATCAGTGCCCAAGCGTTGGAGCGTGGGCGTCAACTGGCTTTGTACGGGGATGCTTCACGTCATCTGCCGGCCTGCGCTGCATGTCATGGCTCAGCGCTGATGGGCACCGAACCCAATGTCCCAGCCCTCCTTGGGCTACCACTGGACTATCTGACAGCGCAGTTGGGTGCCTGGCAAACCGGCGAGCGCCTTGCGCACTCGCCTGACTGCATGGCCGAAATCGTGCGCCGGATGCCTGCTGCAGACATCATTTCGGTCGCAAGCTGGTTGTCCATGCAAGCTGTGCCCACTCCTGCACATGCCCGCACCCTTGCGCAAGGACTGGCACTTGACGCCTCTTTGCGCTGTGGCAGCGCGCCAGAACTGAGCGCATTGCCCCACAAGAAAGGCCAACCATGAAGAGACTGCCTTTGTGGGTCCAAGTGCCACTGCAGGTCAGTCTAGCCTTGTGGCTAATGATGGCCGCCTGGGTGCTTTGGGACAACTGGGGGCGTCAAGCCTCCATACCTGCCAACACTGAAACCCCCTTCAGTGCGGACGCACGCCAGCAACAAATTGAGCACGGCCAATACTTGGCGCGTGCCGGCAACTGTATTGCCTGCCATTCCGTGCGCGGCCAACCCTTGATGAGCGGTTCCCGTGCCATCGACACACCTTTCGGCACGGTCTACAGCAGCAACCTCACACCCGATGCCGACACTGGCCTGGGTCGATGGACAGCGCAGGATTTTTGGGTCGCTCTGCAGTTAGGCCGCACACCCTCCGGCCGCTTGCTGGTGCCCGTCTTTCCCTACAACCACACCCGTCTGATCAGTCGCAGCGACAGCGATGCTTTGTGGCACTGGCTTCAGAGCCTGCCCCCAACCCAGCAAGCCCAGCCCGCACACACGTTACGCTGGCCTTTGGGTACGCAAGCCGCTCTGGCTGTTTGGCGCAGCCTTTACTTTGACGCAAGCGCACAAGCCAAGTCGCAGCCAGGTGCGACCGCTTCCATACAGCGCGGCACGTACCTGGTGGAAGCCTTGGGCCATTGCGCAGCCTGTCACGGTCAGCGCGATCTGCTGGGTGGGTTTCCTGAGGTACAAGACCTCTCTGGCGCAGTCATGGCTGCACAAGGCTGGTATGCCCCGGATCTGCTCAACGACGCACAAACCGGCATACTGAGCATGGATACGACCCAATGGCTACGCCGCTTGCAAACTGGCTATCATGATCGCAGCGTAGCCTCAGGCCCCATGGCCGAGGTGGTGCAACACAGCCTGCAATTCCTGAGCGAGGCAGATACAAAGGCAATGCTCGAATATCTGCAATACCGTGCACGCCAACGACCCCAACCCGGGATCGAATCTTCACCAGCACCACGCTGGAGTGTGCTGGATGCAGGTCTGGACATTTATAAAAACCAATGTGCGCAATGCCACGGCAAACAAGGCCAGGGGCTCACGCAGGCTTACCCAGCGCTTGCTGGCAGCTTGGCTGTACAACAAAGCGACCCGACCAATCTGGTTCTGTCGATATTGCAAGGGGGCTATGGGCCTTCAACGCGGCAGCGTCCAGAACCTTATGGCATGCCCCCATTCAAGATGACGCTCGATGATCGGCAAATCGCAGCCGTACTCAGCTACGTGCGCTCACAATGGGGTAACCAAGCCAGTGAAGTCACACCCTTGCAAGTCAACCGCATTCGGGCCAGCACGGACCATTGAGGCATGTCTGGCACCTTTGACGTCATATACGAAGACGAACACCTGATGGTGCTCGACAAGCCTTCGGGTCTGCTGAGCATTCCCGGGCGTGGGCCAGACAAACAGGACTGTCTGCTGTCACGCGTGCAAGCAGCGCATCCCGAGGCTCTGTTGGTACACAGACTGGATATGGCCACTTCTGGTCTGCTCATCATGGCGCGCAGTCCCAAGCTGCAAAAGCAATTGGGCCATTGCTTTGAACAACGCCGCGTCAGCAAACGCTACCAGGCCGTGGTCCTGGGCGAGATGGGGACAGCGGGTGAAACTGGCCTGATCAACCTGCCGGTGCGCATAGACTGGCTTAACCGCCCACGCAGCATCATTTGCCACCAAAACGGCAAGCCCAGCCAGACGCAATGGACCAGCCTGGGTGCCGGACCTTGGCCAGGCACCACACGCTTGCTGCTGGAGCCTCACACAGGACGCACCCACCAACTTAGAGTGCATACCTTGGCGCTCGGTCACCCCATGGTCGGGGATCCTTTGTATGCACCTGTAGATGCCCCCGTGACTTCTACACGCTTGCTGTTGCACGCTTGGCAATTGGAACTGGTACACCCCGTCACTGGTCAAACGATGCAGTGGCAAGCGCCGCTGCCTTTTTGAAAGACATGTGAACCTGGGTTTGCCACCCTGTTCAAATTCGAATTCTCGCGTTAGCATGTAAGTATGAAGCCTCATCTGTATGTGCTCACAGGCGCTTCGCGTGGCCTGGGTTTAGCCATGGCCCAACAGCTGATGCAGCCGGGCAACAGTCTGCTGTGTATTTCCCGTCATGCCAATGCTTTGCTGGCGCAAACGGCAGCGCAAGCGGACATTCCCCTGACGCAATGGACTCACGATTTGATCGATGGCGAAGCCTTGAGTCGGCGCCTGCAGGACTGGTTGCTGATGCAAGGCAGCGACGCCTTCAGCTCCGCTAACCTCATCAACAACGCAGGCATGATCCCGGCCATCACGCCACTGAGCAATGCTCACCCCGCCGACTTGGCACGCGCCATGCGCGTGGGACTTGAAGCGCCGATGCAAATCACAGCTGCTTTCCTGCACGTCACCCACCATTGGTCTGTGCCCTTGAAAGTGCTCAATATTTCTTCAGGTCTGGGTCGCAGACCCATGGCCTCTCAAGCAGCTTACTGCGCAGCCAAGGCTGGACTGGACCATTTCACGCGCTGCTTGGCCCTCGAAGAGGCCCAGCGCGAACACGGTGCACGTGTATGTGCTCTGGCCCCTGGGGTGGTGGACACAGACATGCAAGTTGAGTTACGAAGTGCCAATGCCGAACAGTTCCCCGATCAGCCCCGTTTTGAAAAGCTCAAAACCCAAGGCCTGCTCACCTCCAGTCAGGAAGCTGCTCGCCAGGTACTCGCCTACCTAATGCGCCCCGACTATGGCAGTCAGAGCGTGGCCGATGTGCGCAACACGGACTGAGCCCCCCGTGTCAGTTGTCTGTAGCTTTCGGGCTGGACACTGGGTCGTTTATAAATTTCATTTAATTGGAGACCCCTCATGAGCCGTGAAGTCGTCGTCGTCAGCGGTGTGCGCACCGCCATTGGCACCTATGGTGGCAGCCTCAAAGACACCCCTCCAACAGAACTGGCTGCGCTGGTGGTTAGAGAGGCCCTGGCCCGCGCCAGCACCGATGGCAAGGACGTGGGACATGTGGTGTTCGGCCACGTGGTCAACACCGAACCCAAGGACATGTACCTCTCGCGCGTAGCGGCCATCAACGGCGGCTGCGCCCAGACCACACCCGCCTTCAACGTCAACCGCCTGTGCGGCTCGGGCCTGCAGGCCATCGTGAGCGCCAGCCAGGCCATTGCCCTGGGCGACTGCGACATCGCCATTGGTGGTGGTGCCGAGAACATGAGCCGTGCCCCCTATGCCAGCCTGACCAGCCGCTGGGGCGCGCGCATGGGCGACACCAAGATGGTCGACATGATGGTCGGCGCACTGCACGACCCCTTCCACAACATCCACATGGGCGTGACCGCCGAGAACGTAGCTGCCCAGTTCGGCATCAGCCGCGAGATGCAAGACGCTCTGGCTGTGGAAAGCCACACCCGTGCCGAGCGCGCCACTGCAGAGGGCCGCTTCAAGAGCCAGATCGTGCCGGTCATGCTCAAGAGCCGCAAAGGCGAAGTCGCTTACGACACCGACGAACACTTCCGCACCGGCGCCAAACTGGAGGACTTCTCCAAACTCAAACCCGTGTTCGTCAAGGAAAACGGCACCGTTACCGCGGGCAATGCCTCAGGCATCAACGATGCAGCGGCTGCCGTGGTGCTGATGGAAGCCGGCGCAGCCAAGGCCCGAGGCCTGGCCCCCATGGCCCGCCTGGTGGGCTACGCGCACACAGGTCTGGACCCCAAGATCATGGGTGTGGGCCCGATCAGCGCTACCCAGGCTGTACTCAAAAGAACGGGCCTGTCGGTCAACGATCTGGACGTGATCGAAGCCAACGAAGCCTTTGCCGCCCAGGCCTGCGCCGTGAGTAAAGAGTTGGGCCTGGACCCAGCCAAGGTCAACCCCAACGGTTCGGGCATTTCCTTGGGCCACCCGATTGGTGCGACCGGTGCGCTGATCACCGTAAAAGCCTTGTACGAACTCCAACGCATTCAGGGCCGCTACGCGCTGGTGACCATGTGCATTGGTGGCGGCCAAGGCATTGCAGCGATTTTCGAGCGCATGTAAAACGCAGCTGCTGATAAACCCTCAGACCCGAGCCCGCCCGCATGGCGGGCTTTTTTTCGCCCACCAATTTACGCTTGTGGATCGTCCAGGAAACGCTGTGCGCGCAAAGTGATGACCAGCGTGTCACGCGTACCAGGTGCATCGCCCAGCGGCTGGATTGGCGTACTTTCGTGAATCACGCGCGTATCGTCAAGCAGCAGCACCGACCACGGCTCGGTCAAGGTAAAGCGCTGGCCTTGGGGCCCATGCACATCAAACACGCGGGTCTCGCCTCCTTTGATGCCATTGCGCCCCACCATGAACACGGCCACCAGATCCACGCCATCGCGGTGTGCCCCTTCGGGCGTGGGGCGACCAATGCCATCGGTCGTATCAATGCGGAACTGGTGCGCCTCGGCAAACCAGGGCTGGGGGCTGCGCAGGCCCGAGGTGACTTGCCCTAGCCACACCAGCAAATGAGACCAGAAGGTCTGTTCAAGCGATTGAGGCTTGATCGGATCAAACCAGCGCTGCATGCCGCCGTGCAGCGCGTTATAAGACAGGGGCTGCCAATGCGCACGATGCGGCATCAACTTGCACTGCTGACCATCGATGTACAAGCTGGCATGACGGCGGCGGCGATAGCGCCCACCGTCCTTGAGGTATTGATCGGGTGGTAAATCGGCCCAATCGTCTGAAAACGCTTGCAAATCCGACAGCGCCACTCCAGCCAATGCACAGACATCATGTGCCGAGAGCACTGCAAAGCCGTGCGTACGCAACTGTGCCTGCAACTCAGTCGCGGGCGTTAAGGGAGGAGCGAGCATTCGTTCTGGCATGGCGTTTAAAGACACGGAGTCCGGCGCAAGGTTTGAAATCAAGATGAGAGAGCATACAAGCATACCCGCTGCCAGCCTTGGCGCTGCGCAGTCTCGATGATCAAAATCAAGTGACCATCGGACGCCAGGCGTATGCTTGCAGCTGTTTAAGGCTTGCTTCCCACCCTTTTGCCCCATGCTTACTCTTTTTTGGCCCTTTGGGGCATTGGCCTTGAGCCTTTTGGTCAGCCTGGTGGTTCACCCATGGCGCCAACTGCGCAACCCGCATTTATGGTCACCCGTTCTGGCCAGCCTTGTCATCCTGCCCTGGTTTTGGGCCTTGCCGCGCTTGCACGCTATGCCCTTGCAATTGCAGTTAACAGGCTCAGTTTTGGTCACCCTGATGCTGGGCTGGCCGCTGGCAGTATGGGTGTTACTAGGCATAGGTGTACTCGCCAGCTTGATAGCCCCTGCGCCAGAAGGCACCTTGCTGCTGCAATGGTTTGAGTTGGGCTGGTTGCCCAGCAGCTTTGCCCTGCTCTTGGGTGCAGCACTGCGAAGGTATATACCGCCTCACCCCTTCATTTTCATTTTGGGGCGAGGCTTCTTGGGCACGGCGATGTGCATGTTCGCTGCGCGAAGCCTGATGGTTTTCCTCGATGGCTCACCCAACACTGTCGATACGGGGCTATCACTTGTTGCTCAATGGCTAATGGCCTGGGGCGACGCCTTCTTGACGGGGCTCCTGACCGCCATATTTGTCGCATTCAAACCAGAATGGCTCGCCACTTGGTCTGACCAACTGTACCTTTTGCGCGACCGGGGAAATTGATCGATCCATCCAGTTACCAGACCCGACTAACCCCTTTTTAGTAAGCATACTTATCATATTGACAGCGATTGATAAGTACAGTTATCATTGTCTCTAATCTAAACCCTCGCACAAATTTCTAACTCTGGAGAGACAACATGCAGTTCTACAAGGACGGTTTTCGCGGCGGTAACCCCGACATCAAGCCTGCAGCTCCAAATCGTCGCAACCGCGGCATCAACGAGCCGTTGCCCGAAAAAGTAGATGTATTGATCTCCGGCACCGGACCTGCTGGTTTATGTCTTGCGGCTCAGCTCTCCCAATTCCCCGAGATCGAAACGCTGATCGTGGAACGCATGCCTGCAAACATCATCAAGGGCAAGGCGGATGGCATCAACACGCGAACCATGGAAATGTTCCAGGCCTTCGGTTTTGCCGACAAGGTCAAGCGCGAAACATACTGGGTCAACCAGACCGCGTTCTGGATGCCTGACCCCAAGAACCCACAGCACATTCGGCGTGTAGGTCGCGTGCAAGACGTGGCCGATGACAGTTCAGAAATGCCACATATCCTGATCAATCAGGCACGTTTGCACGAGCTATTTCTGGAGGTAATGAAGAACTCCCCTTCGCGCCTGGAGCCTGACTACGGATGGGAAGTCGAGAGCCTGACCATCGATCCAGAGGCGACCGAATACCCTGTCACCGTGACGCTCAAAGACGCTACGGGGATCAACTGGTGGGCGACACGCACGGTGCGTGCCAACTATGTGGTGGGTTGCGATGGCGCCCACTCCAAAGTACGCAAATCCATTGGTGGTGAATTGCATGGAGACGCAGCCCACCAGGCCTGGGGCGTGATGGACATTCTGGCCAACACCGACTTTCCGGATGTACGTCAGAAATGTTTGATCTCTTCGGCCAATGAAGGCAATGTCCTCATCTTGCCTCGCGAAGGCGGTTATGTCTTTCGCATGTATGTGGAGCTGGACAAACTCAATGTGGGTGAAAAAGCAGCGCAGCGCAAGCTGACTCAACACGACATGATTGCAGCGGCTAACCGCATCATCAAACCCTACACCATCGATGTGAAGGAAGTGGTTTGGTGGTCCATCTACGACATTGGCCACAGCATCACCGACAAGTTTGACGACATTGGCGAAAACGGCACCGGCAATCCCCGAGTGTTCACTGCTGGCGATGCATGCCACACCCACTCGCCCAAGGCTGGGCAGGGTATGAATGTGTCCATGCAGGACACCTTTAACCTGGGCTGGAAGCTGGTGCATGTGCTGCAAGGTCGTGCTGATCCAAGCCTGCTGCGCAGCTACTCCAAAGAACGTTTGACCGAAGCCAAGCGACTGGTTGAAACCGACCACGAGTGGGCACGCATCATGTCCGCACCCACCACACAAGCCGAGCGAGATGGTACCGAAGAGCCGCGCATCATTCGTCAATTCAAAGCCAACCTCGAATTCACAGGCGGTACCGCCGTCAAATACGACCATTCTTACTTGTTTGCCGCCTCTGCCCATCAAGGCTTGGCCAAAGGCGAAGAAATTGGCCGACGCTTTCACTCTGCACCCGTGGTGCGTGTGTCTGACGCCAAGCAAATGCAACTTGGCCACGTTGCCGAAGCCGATGCACGCTGGCGTATTTACGCCTTCGCTGGTGCAGGCGATCTGGGACAACCAGGCGCGCCCATGTCTCAACTGGCCGACTGGCTGGAAAAGCACCCCGAATCTCCCGTGGTCAAACACACACGCAAAGGTGAGGACATTGACGCCATCATTGACGTTCGCGCAGTATTCCAACCCACCTTTGACCAATTGGCTTACGAAAAAATGCCTTCCCTGCTCAAGCCCCATACCGGGAAACTGGGCTTGCAGGACCACGAAAAAATCTTTTGCGTGGACCACAAAGGCTTGGGCGACATTTACGACATGCGCGGTATCGATCGTCAGCAAGGCTGCATGATCGTGGTGCGCCCTGACCAATACGTTGCGCATGTTCTACCCTTGAACGCCACCACAGAGTTGTCTGCGTTCTTCGCAGGGGTACTGCGATAATTCTGGCTACCCCATGGCCAGAACATGCAAGACCAAACTGAAGCAAACCGACAACGACACTCCCAAATAGAAGACCTCCTGGCCCTGGTGGCCGGGTGCATCTTGATGGCGCTGTCGGTCACGTTTTATCGCCATGCAGGCTTGCTCACTGGCGGGACCACGGGGCTGGCCTTCATTGCCCACTACGTCAGCGACTGGCCGTTAGGTGCCATTCTTTTTGTCGTCAACCTGCCGTTTTACGTGTTCTCCTGGCTGGCGATGGGCAAGACCTTTACCCTCAAGACATTTGCAGCCGTGCTGGGCTTCTCGGTCATGACCGAGTACATGCCATCGCTCTTGCGACTGGATTACATGAACGCCACATACGCTGCTATCTCAGCAGGCTTTCTGGCAGGTACCGGCATTCTGATCTTCATCCGACATGGTGCCAGTTTGGGCGGTATTGGCGTGATGGCGCTCTACCTTCAAAAGCGCAAAGGCTGGCGTGCTGGACATATACAAATGGGCTGTGATGCAGCCATCTTGCTGTCGGGCATCGCGGTCATCCCGCTCAAGGCAATGGCTTTGTCTTTATTGAGCGCGCTAGCCCTGAACCTGGTGATCGCGATGAACCATCGGCAAGGCCGATATTTTGGATGCTGATCCATCAACAAAGTCCCCCATGAGTGAAACATCGTCCCCACCTGCACAGCCCAAGAATCCGTTGCACGGCCTGACACTTGAAGCGATGGTCAAGGCACTTGAGAACTACTACGGCTGGGAAGATCTTGGACAGCGAATTCCTATTCGATGCTTTACCCATGATCCAAGCGTCAATTCCAGTCTGAAGTTCTTGCGAAAAACGCCCTGGGCACGCGAGAAAGTGGAAGGCCTTTACTTGTATATGGAGCGAGAAAAACGTCGAATGCGGTGACAGCACAGCTTATGGTGTTCCCCATGAATTGGGCCACCCACATGTGACACTGCTTGCGAGACCCAAAAGAAAAAAGCCGTTGAAAATCAACGGCTTTTTAACTTTGGCGGAGTGGACGGGACTCGAACCCGCGACCCCCGGCGTGACAGGCCGGTAT
>CAZPTM010000021.1:0-13388 GCA_964589665.1 uncultured Limnohabitans sp.
GGCGTTTTGGATTTTCAAGATGCGGTCTACGGCCCCGTTACCTACGACGTGGCCAGCCTCATGCGCGACGCCTTCCTCACCTGGGAAGAAGACTTTGTGCTGGACGTGACGATTCGCTACTGGCATAAAGCCCGCAAGGCCGGCCTCATGGATTTTGAAGATTGGCACAGCGACTTCGGCGCCTTCTACCGTGCGGTGGAATGGATGGGCCTGCAGCGCCATCTGAAAGTGGCCGGCATCTTTGCCCGTCTGACTTTGCGCGACGGCAAGCCCAAATACCTGGCCGACGCACCTCGTTTCATTCACTACATCCGCACCACCGCCAACCGCTACCGCGAGCTGGGCCCCTTGCTGCGCCTGATCGACACCGTCGAAGGCCTGCAGGACCAGGGCGGCTGGGCCTTTGGTCGCGTCTAACAGTTGCCATGCCCCGTTTTTATTGCCCCTGCCCCCTGAGCACCGGCCAGCAGCTGGACTTGCCTGCGGGCGCCGCCCGCCATGTGCAGGTCTTGCGCTTACAACCGGGCGGTGTGATCACGCTGTTCAATGGCGAAGGTGGCGAGTACCAGGCGACTGTGACGCGCATGGGCCGCAGCGATGTGCAGGTGCAGGTGGATGCGCACGACCCGGTTGAGCGCGAAGCCACTCGCCCCATTCATCTGCTGGCCGGCATCACGGCCAATGAGCGCATGGACTGGCTGGTAGAAAAAGCCACCGAGCTGGGCGTGGCCAGCATCACCCCCATCACTGCGGAGCGCAGCGTGCTCAAACTCAAAGGCGAGCGTGCTGATAAAAAACGCAGCCACTGGCAGGCCGTCGCCATCGCCGCTGCAGAGCAATGCGGCCGAAACCGTGTGCCGACCATCCATGAAGCCTGCAGCCTGAGCGAGTGGTTGAAGACGCCGAC
Source organism: uncultured Limnohabitans sp. (assembly GCA_964589665.1). GTDB lineage: Bacteria > Pseudomonadota > Gammaproteobacteria > Burkholderiales > Burkholderiaceae_C > Limnohabitans_A. Next base: position 908 of record CAZPTM010000021.1, read on the forward strand.
CGTGCAAGGCCAGCGTTGCGTGTTGTCGCTGGCCGATGGTACGAAGCCTTTGACCCAAGCGACGCAAGGCGATGAACCCCTGGTGGTGCTTAGCGGCCCCGAAGGCGGTCTGAGCCCGACAGAAGAAGCACAAGCTCTGGCGGCGGGTTTCGCGCCCGTCACGCTCGGGCCGCGCGTGTTGCGCGCCGAGACGGCACCCCTTGCCGTGCTGGCGGCAGTCTTGCTCTCCTCATTGCTAGCGTAGCGTGGCGATCCCGTTGTGGCGCGATACACTGCCGGGTATGAACGCCAATCTTCTCTTGCTGGCCTTGTGCCAGGGCCTTTTCCTCACCAATAACGTCACCTTCATCGCCATCAACGGGCTGGTCGGCTTGAGCCTGGCCCCCCTGGGCTGGATGGCGACTTTGCCCGTCATGGGCTATGTGGTCGGCGGGGCCTTGTCCACCGGATTGGTGGCGCGCACCCAAAGCCGATATGGACGACGCGGCTCATTTCAAATTGGGCTGGCCGTGGGTCTGTTTTCGGCGTTGCTGTGCGCTTACGCCGCCTGGAGCCAGAACTTCTGGCTGCTCGTGCTGTCGACCATGATCGCGGGCTACTACAGCGCCAATGGGCAGCTCTACCGTTTTGCTGCGGCTGAACTCTCGGCAGAAAACTTTCGTGAAAAGGCGGTTTCCCTCGTGCTTGCCGGGGGCTTGATTGGCGCCATCGTGGGCCCCAACCTGGCCTCGCGCACCAAGAACATTCTTGACACGCCTTTCATGGGTGCCTACCTCGCGCTGGGCGTGGTCGCCATTGTGGGCATGGTTCTCATGCAGTTCATCCAGTTTCCGCCTGTCCCTGCCAAGAAAGCAGGTGCCGATGCGGGCCGCCCCTTGGGCGAAATCATGCGTCAGCCCGTGTTCATCGTGGCGGCGCTGGCAGCATCGCTCAGCTATGGGGTGATGAACCTGCTCATGGCCGCAACGCCACTGGCCATGCAGGTTTGTGGTTTTGGTTTCAGCGATGCCGCTTTGGTGTTGGAGTGGCACGTGATTGGCATGTTTGCGCCGGGCTTCTTCACCGGGCATCTGATCCGCAAGTTCGGCACCCTGACTATCATGGGCGTGGGCGTCGTGCTCAATCTGGTGTGTATTGCGATTGCCTTGTCTGGCGTGGACCTGCACCAGTTCCTGATTGCCTTGTTTCTGTTGGGCGTGGGCTGGAACTTCCTGTTCACAGGCAGTACCACCTTGTCGATGAAAGCCTGGACGCCTGCGGAAAAAGACCGCGGTCAAGCCGCCATCAATTTCTTTGTGTTTGCCACCATGGCCTTCACTTCGTTCGCGTCAGGCGCACTGGTGACCACCCAAGGCTGGACCTGGCTGAACATTGGCTCCATCGTGCCGGTGGTCCTGGCCGGCCTGGCCGTGGCCTGGATGGGCGTGCAGCAAAAGCGTGTGAACGCAGCCCGCTGAACTTCAGACGTTCTGCCAGGTCTTGAGCCAGCCCAGGCCCCGCGAGGTACCTCCTGCACTGGTGTCGAGCGGGTTGTACTCGCAGCCAATCCAGCCCGACCATTTGCACTGCGCAGCCACGCGCTCCAGATGCTGCAACACATGTGGCCAATGCAGCTCCCCGGTGCCCGGCTCATGACGGGTAGGCGGGTCAGCCAGCTGTAGATGACCCACACGCCCCGTGGGCAGCCAGGTGCTGATGTGGTGCATCACATCACCCTGCACCCGCTGGCAATGGAACAAATCCATCTGCACCTGAACCTGCGGTGAATTCACCGCTTCAACGATGGCGTGCGCGTGCTCTTGCCGCTGCAGATGAAACCCCGGCACATTGCGTGGGTTGATGGGCTCGATCAACAGCGTCACGCCTGCTTGTGCTGCCAAGGGCGCCGCCCACTGCAGGTTGGTGATCAAGGTGGCATCTGCCTGCTCGGCACTCACGCTATCGGGGCGCACCCCCACCATAGCGTGCACACGCGGGCAACCCAGACCTTGGGCATATTCCAGGGCCACGAGTACCCCAGCGCGAAACTCCGCCTCGCGGCCCGGCACGCAAGCCGTGCCGCGCTCACCCCGCTCCCAAGCGCTGTTCATGCTGGACAAGTCACCTCCCGCAGCGGGAGTGTTGAACAAGACTTGCTGCAAGCCATGCTCGTGCAACAAACCCGCCAGCATGGACGCATCCCAAGCGTAAGGGAACAGGAACTCCACACCCTTGAAGCCGTCCGCCGCAGCCGCAGCAAAACGCTCCAGAAACGGCACATCCGGGTACATCAGGGACAGGTTGGCAGCAAAGCGAAGCATGGCGCAATGGGTTTGAATACGACATCACCATGTTAATGCAGGCCTCTAATGCCTGGGCTAAGATGCGCCGACATGGACAGTCTGCGCATCGACAAGTGGCTCTGGGCCGCACGCTTTTACAAAACCCGTTCCCTGGCGGCTGACGAAATCGGCAAGGGGCGGGTGCAGATCAACGGACAAGACGCCAAGGCTTCGCGCGAGGTCAAAGCTGGCGACACCGTCTGTCTGCGCCAAGGGCACACCGAGCGCACGGTCAAGGTGCTGGGCATCAGCGCTATGCGCGGCCCCGCGCCCGTGGCCCAACAACTTTACGAAGAAACCCCCGACAGCATTGCCAAACGCACCCACGAGGCCGAGCTCAACCGACTGGCGCGCGAACCCGCACTCAGCATCACCCAAGGCCGCCCGACCAAGCGCGACCGACGCGACATCCAGAAGGTCTGGAACAACCGCTGGAGCACAAGCTTGGACTGATAGACAGTGCTTAAGCGCAATACCCCTGCAAAAAAGTCAATTTCATTTAGGTAAACGCATTTATCTATAGTAAATTACAAACTTCGGAAAAACTGACCGATGGAGACACACGCATGGGTGCTTACGTCAACCCCATCTACCCCTACAAAGCGCCGGACGATCTGCGCGCCGAGCCGCCGCAACGCCGCCCCCTGATCGTCATTGGCGCAGGCCCTGTGGGGCTGGCCGCCTCGATTGATGCACGCCTGCAAGGCTTGCCCGTGCTGGTATTGGACGACGATAAAACCGTCTCCGTCGGATCGCGCGCCGTTTGTTATGCCAAGCGATCGCTCGAAATCCTTGACCGCCTGGGCATTGCCAATGAGGCCTGCCAGCTGGGCGTGAGCTGGAACATCGGCCGGACCTTCCTGGAAGAAGACGAGGTCTACCAGTTCAACCTGGTGCCCGACGCCGGCCACAAGCGCCCCGGCATGATCAACTTGCAGCAGTACCACATCGAGGAAATGCTGATCGCCCGCGCGCTCGAACTCGGTGCCGACATCCGCTGGCAACACAAAGTGACGGCCGTCACCCGCCACGATGACCACGCCACCCTCACCGTGGAAACGCCCGATGGTACGTTTGAGATCGAGGCCGACTGGCTGGTGGTTGCCGATGGTGCGCGAAGCCCCGTGCGCCGCCACCTGGGCCTGGACATCGAAGGCCGCGTCTTCCAGGACCGCTTCCTGATCGCCGACGTCATCATGAAGGCCGATTACCCGGCCGAGCGCTGGTTCTGGTTCGACCCGCCGTTTCACCCCAACCAGAGCGTGCTCTTGCACAAGCAAAGCAACAATGTCTGGCGCATCGACTTCCAGCTCGGCTGGGACGCCGACCCCGAAGAGGAAAAGAAGCCCGAAAAAGTCATCCCGCGTTTGCAGGCCATGCTGGGCGATGACCGGCCGTTTGAGCTGGAGTGGGTGAGCATCTACACCTTCCAGTGTCGCCGCATGACCGACTTTCGCCACGGCCGCGTGCTGTTCGTGGGCGACGCGGCGCACCAGGTCTCGCCTTTTGGTGCGCGTGGCGCCAACTCGGGCTTTCAGGACACGGATGACCTGATGTGGAAGCTGGCCCTTGTCATGAAGGGCCAGGCCCCGGACAAGCTGCTCGACACCTACGCACTGGATCGCCAGTTTGCCGCTGACGAGAACATCATGAACTCGACGCGCTCGACCGACTTCATCACGCCCAAGAGCCGCACCAGCAAAACTTTCCGCAACGAAGTGCTGGCGTTGGCCAGGCACTACCCGTTCGCACGCAAGCTGGTCAACTCCGGGCGCTTGTCGGTGCCGTCCTTCCTGACGCAGTCTCTGCTCAACACGCCTGATGTCGACAGCTTTGCTGGCGTCATGGTACCCGGCGCGCCCATGGACGATGCGCCCGTGCAGTACGCAGGCCAAAACAGCTGGTTGCTCGACCACGTGGGCAACCAGTTTGGCTTGATGTTGTTCGCCAATGAAACGCTGTCTGCCGACATGCTCGCACAGCTGCAGGCACTGGCTGCAGACCCTGTGGCGGTGCGCCCGTTCATCATCGGGCCGCGTGCGCTGGATGTGCCCGGTGTGGACATGTTGGTTGATGCACAAGGTTGGGTTGCCAAACGCTACGACGCCCAACCTGGAACTGCTTACCTGCTGCGCCCTGACCAACACGTGGCTGCGCGTTGGCGCCAGCTGGATGCTACCCGCGTGCGCCAGGCCGTGGCCCGCGCCACCTGCAACTGACAAAGGGACCGACCATGCAAACCACTTTGCTCAATACCGCACCCAACTTCAACGAACCGGGTCGTCAGTTCTTTCGCGACTTCTCGCCCGGCGACGAGTTCTATGAAGCCCTCATCGATGCCCACAACGGCCTGAGCGACGAACAAAGCGAAGCCCTCAACGCCCGCCTCATTCTGCTGCTGGCCAACCACATTGGCGACTTGCGCGTGCTGCGCGAAGCGCTGCAAGCCGCCAAAGCGACGGCCTGAAACAGGAGAACCTCATGAAACTCAGCAAAATTCACCACGTCGCCTACCGCTGCAAAGACGCCAAAGAAACCGTCGAGTGGTACGTCAAGCACCTGAACATGGACTTCGTGCTCGCCATTGCCGAAGACCAGGTGCCTTCCACCAAAGCGCCCGACCCCTACATGCACGTCTTTCTGGACGCAGGGCAGGGTAATGTGCTGGCCTTCTTCGAGCTGCCCAACTCACCCGAAATGGGCCGCGACGAAAACACCCCCGGCTGGGTTCAGCACATCGCGTTCGAAGTCGACAGCATGCAAACCCTGGAAGACACGCGCAAGCGCTTGCTCTCGGCAGGCATCGGCGTGATTGGCCCGACCAACCACACCATCTTCAAGAGCATTTACTTCTTCGACCCCAACGGCCACCGCCTGGAGCTGGCCGTCAACACCGGCACGCCCGAGATGTACAAAAAACTCGACGAATGCAAGTGGGACATGCTCAACGAATGGGCCCAAACCAAGCGCGCACCCAAGCACGCCGCCTGGATGCACGCGCAGGAATTTACCGGCTGATTTGAGAAAAAGCTGCAGCCTCAGCGCTGCAGCTTGAACACCGCCGTGCCCGCACGCAGGTTCGGCAGCGTGCGCACCACTTGGCCCAGATGCAGGCCAAACGAATCGAGCACCCGCAAATTGTTTTTGCGCGCCAGCTGCGCAAAGTCCGCATAAGTGCCCACGCGAATGTTGGGCGTGTCGTACCACTCGTAGGGCAGGCGTTTGGTCACCGGCATGCGGCCTTGCAACACGCTCAGGCGGTTGGGCCAGTGCGCAAAGTTGGGGAAGGCCACAATCCCCATGCGCCCCACCCGCAACGTCTCGCGCAACATGACTTCGGCGTTGCGCAAGTGCTGCAGCGTGTCGATTTGCAGCACCACATCAAACGACTGGTCGGCAAACATGCCCAAGAGGCCTTGCTCCAGGTTCAGTTGCAACACATTCACGCCACGCTCTGCGCAGGCCAGCACATTGGTGTCGTCCAGCTCCACACCGTAGCCGGTGCAACCCCGGTGCTCCTGCAAATAGGCCAGCATGGCGCCATCGCCACAGCCCAGGTCCAGCACGCGGGCGCCCTGCGGCACCAGCTCGGCAATCGCCTGCATGGTCAAACGGTCGCTCATGCGGCACCCCCTGCATTCAAGCCATCGGCCATGCGGTCAAAGTACGAACGCACCACGCTCAGGTAACGCGCATCCTCCAGTAAGAAGGCGTCATGGCCATGGGGCGCATCAATCTCGGCATAACTCACATCGTGGCCATTGGCAATCAGGCCCTGCACCATCTCGCGGCTGCGCGCCGGCGAAAAGCGCCAATCGGTGGTGAAGCTCACCAACAAGAATTTGCACGTTGCACGCGCCAGCGCTGCATTCAAGTCGCCGCCAAAAGCGCGAGCCGGGTCAAAGTAATCCAGTGCCCGGGTGATCAGCAAATAGGTGTTGGCGTCAAAGTACTCGCTGAACTTGTCACCCTGGTAACGCAGATAACTCTCGATCTGGAACTCCACATCCTGTGTGGAGTACTTGTAGCCTGTGGCGTTGTTGACCGCAGAGCGCAACTCGCGGCCAAACTTTTCGTTCATCACATCATCACTGAGGTAGGTGATGTGACCAATCATGCGTGCAATGCGCAAGCCGCGCTTGGGCACCACGCCGTGCTCGTAGAAGTGACCCTCGTAAAAATCCGGGTCGGTCACAATGGCACGGCGCGCCACTTCGTTGAAGGCAATGTTCTCGGCCGTCAGGTTCGGCGCACTGGCCACCACCACCGCGTGGCGCACACGCTCAGGGTACTGCATGGTCCATGAAAGCGCCTGCATGCCGCCCAAGCTCCCGCCCATCACGGCAGCCAGTTGTTCAATGCCCAGCGCATCGAGCAAGCGGGCCTGGGCGTTGACCCAGTCCTCCACCGTCACCACCGGAAAGTCGGCGCCGTACACCTTGCCGGTGTCGGGGTGCGTGTGCATCGGGCCGGTCGAACCAAAGCACGAGCCCAGGTTGTTCACCCCAATCACAAAAAACTGGTTGGTGTCCACCGGCTTGCCCGGGCCAATCATGGTGTCCCACCAGCCCACGTTTTTCGGGTCATCGGCGTACACGCCTGCCACATGGTGCGAAGCGTTGAGTGCATGGCAAATCAGCACCGCGTTGGACTTGTCGGCGTTCAGCGTGCCATACGTCTCATATGACAAGGAGTAGTCGCGAATCGACGCACCGCTTTGCAACAGCAGCGGCTGCTCAAACTTCATCGACTGGGCAACGACAACAAAACTCATGGCAGCAATAAAAAAACCCGATCACGCCAAAGAAGCGCAACCGGGACAGCGGGTGACCTCTTTAGCAGCATTTTTTGGGGGACATCCCCGCGCCCGCAAGCTGTGAACACATCAAATCGGCGCTTGCACAGTATAGGGCATGGTGTGGATCTTGACTTATGGCATTGATTTTTAATACTCATTTATATACTCTTGCTTAAAATACACCACACAGGTAGTCAGGGAGAGGCATGAGCACGCCAAGAAACATACGTTTGTGCGCGGTATGGCTGAGCATGGTTGCCTTGGCCGATCCTCAAGCATGGGCTCAGACTGTGCAGGATGGTGGTCAAGTCACCATCCGGGACAAAGCGGTCGAGTTCAGACAGTTCGACAAAGTCGAAATCACAGGCAGCGCCCTGCGCCGACCATCAGAGTCGCGCGCATTGCCCGTAGAAGTCATCACCCGCGAAGCCATTCGTAGAACAGGCCTGCGCCAAACCTCCGAACTCATCCAGAGCCTGCCCTACATGGGCAACATGATCGAAGCCGGTCAGTTCCTGGCCAGCAACGGAGGCTTTGCCAATGCAGCCATTCACGGCATGCCTAATGGCACCTTGGTCCTGGTCAACGGCATGCGCATCGCGCCCTATGGCCGTCAAAGCATTGCGGGCGGCGAGCGCACAGGTGTCGACCTGGACAACATCCCCATCAGCGCCATCGACCGCATTGAAGTTTTGAGCGACGGTGCCTCTTCGCTGTACGGTACCGATGCGTTGGCCGGCGTGGTCAACATCATCATGAACGAAGAGCGTAAGGGCGTCAGCATCAGCGCTGACAAAACGGGACCTGACGGTGGTGTTGCGCAAACCGACAGCGTGTCCCTGCAACTGGGAAAAGGCAGTTTGCGCCGTGATGGTTTTCATCTTCGGGCTGAGTTTGAGCACAGTGAGCGCGGCGCCCTGACGGGTGCAGATCGCCCCAGCCTGAGCACCGGGGGAACCATGATTGGCAGCGGCAGCACAGCTGCGCCCATCACCTATACCTTGGCCAACATATACACATCACCCTCCACACTCTACAGCCCGGCCCCCGCTGTTTGGAACAGTGCATGGAGCCCGGCGCTCGCCCAAGGACAGTCGTGTCCTGCTGGGTGGACTGCTGGTGCAGATGGTCCTTATTGTCTTGGCAACCCCTACCCCATGCTCGACTTCTACCCTAGCCAGCGCCGCACGGCCTTGCATCTGCGCGGCGATGTGATGACCGAGGGTGGCAAGCAGCTTTTTATCGACTTGCTGTGGGGCAATAACACCCAACAAGCGCGTACGGTTTTTGAGAACACTGCACGCTGGGTCGACGCCAGCAATCCTGTGGCCGCCCCGTGGCTTGCTCAAGCAGGAATGTCCTCAGGCGCATGGGCGCTTTGGAGCCCTGGTATCGCCGGCCCCGTGATTGATTCTGAGCACACTACTTTGCGTGCAGAACTCGGGATCAAAGGCCAATGGAAAGCTTGGGATTACAAGGCGGCAGCCAGTTACTCCGAAAGCGTTGCTGACCGAAGCTACGCCCGTCAGCTGCCCTTGGGTCTGTTGGGCGACAACGGCAGTTTACCCATCAGCGAGGGTTGGTTCAGTAGTGCAGCAGCCCAAAGCTTGAACACTACGCTAGAAAGCCTGGTGACCTCATACCCCTTGAACCACGGGCGAACCAATATTGCCGAGGCCACGCTGAGTGCTCAGCGCGAATTGGGAGAGCTTGAAGGGGGGGCAATTCAATGGGCTCTCGGCACCGACGTCCGGCGCGAAGGCAGCCTCTACCGCAACGCCAACACACCCAACTCGCAGCCAGACTTTGATTTGCACCGCGACGTTGTCGCCGCCTACACAGAGCTGCGCACCCCCTGGCGCGAGAACCTCGAATCCACAGTTTCATTGCGCGCCGACCGCTACGACCAATTCAACACAGTCAACGGCAAACTTTCAGCCCTCTGGCGCCCCGCGCCCGGCTGGCAGGTGCGCAGCGCCGTGGGCACCGGCTTCAGGGCTCCGCAAACAGCCCAGCTCAACGACCAGCGCTATTACTTTGGCGAGTCACAAATACCCGCCGGCTATGTGTGTCCCAGCAACATTGCCGCAAGCCTAGGGGCCCATTGCACCGCTGGAGCCAACTTCATTCCCACCTACACCCAAGGCTCCACAACGCTGAAGCCCGAAACGTCCAAGCAATTGACCTTGGGTGTGCGCCACGACCTCAATCGCCGCATTAGCCTGAGTGCTGACCTTTGGCAAGTGGCTATGAAAAACGAAATCGGGCAAGACCTTTGGCCTGCTGTACTGAGCAACCCCCAGCAGCACCCCGACAACTTCATTCGCGACTCCAACGGCGACCTCGCCCTGTACCTGCCCCTGCGCAACAACGCCAGCTCGCTCAAACGAGGCATTGACTTCGACCTGCGCTGGCGTCACCCCACCGACCACGGCCGAATCACCCTGCAAGCTCAACTTACTCGGCACCTGTCTTCTTGGAAAGATGCCGGCATGGGCCAGGAGTCCGACCTTGGCCGCATCTCCAGCCAGACCTATAAACCTACCCCCAAATTCAATGCGCAAGTGCTCTTGGCCTACAACCAGGCCGATTGGAACGTGGGCGCCATCTGGCACTACCGCAGTGCATATACAGACATCCAACTGGAAACACTCCCCGACGTCATCATCCCGGCATTCAGCACATTCGATTTGGTGGCCCAATACAACCCTACGCGTGCACTGGAGCTGCGCGCCGGTCTGTACAACGTGGACAACAAGCTGCCGGTTCAAGGCATCAACTCACCCACGCCCTACACCCCCGGCATCGACACCGCCTACAGCAACCTCTGGGGCCGCACCCTGCGCTTGGGCCTCACCTATCGTTTCTGACATGAGCTGTCCACACATAGTCATACCGCCTTTGCGCAGTTCAATGCAGTCATGGCGAGAAGCGAAGCGACGAAGCCATCTCTTCTTGTTACTCACTGTCGGTGCGCTCAGCTGCGCACCCGCGCAAGCCGACCCGCTGTTCGACTTTGCTACCTTCGATATGCCCCGAGCAGAACAACTGCGTATGCGCCAGCCGCGCGTCAGCTGGCGCATCAGTGCCCAACCGCAAAAGGTGTGCGCCGACATTCAGCCCCAAGACGGCCACAGCAGCTGGCAAGGCAATTGCGCCACTTGGCACTTCGCCAGCAAGCAATGCACCGTGGTGACAACAGGCAACACCACGCACTCTGTTTTAGGCCACCTGTTTCTGGCCTGCCTGACCGGACATTGAGGTCGCCATGAGAATACTCAGCACACTTTTGTTGACTTTGCTGCTCAGCGCCTGCGCTGGCGGTTTGGGCCTGCAGCCCCCCGCAGTAGACACCAGTCGCTTTACTCCAGTGCCAGCCGAGCGCCGCGTCATCCAGGAACCCACTGTCAAAGTGCTTCCACGGCAGGACGGCCATGAATACTGCGCTCGTATCACTGGGCACCCGATCACGCCAACCTCTCGCCCCATGGCCTGTGCGTTCTGGAATACGCGCCGCAAAGAATGCACCATCGTCACCCCCATGCAAACTGGCTACAACTACCTCGGCCACGAACTGCGCCATTGCTTTGAAGGGGCATTTCATGGCTAAGCAGCACTTCAACCTCAGTCGCCGCCGCTGGCTGCAAAGCCTGGCAATCGTGCCCGTCGTCAGCGCCTTGCCTGCTCTGGCGCAAGTACCCAGCGCGCAACCTTGCCGTATTGGCTTTATTCGCCACTATGAACCCTTCAGCTTTCTCGACGACAACAACCAACTCATCGGCTTCGATGTCGACGTCTCGCGCCGCCTGTGCCAACTCTTAGGTCGACCCATGCAAGCCGTTCCCGCCGGACTGGCGGGACTTACCCAGGGGCTGCATACCCACGACATCGACTGGCTCGGCAATCAGTTGCTCATCACCCCAGACAACCGGCGTAACTATGACTTTGTCAAACCTGCCTACGCTACCATTCAGCTCAGCTGTATCCAGCACGAAGACGACCAACGCGACTTTCTTAGTCTCGACGACCTCGTCGGCAAACGCTTGGGTGTGCTTGCGGGTACCGGCGTAGAAGAACAAGCCCGCGACGCATTGGGTAATGCCGTCATTGGGTTCACCAACATTGAACAAGGCTTGCGCGCACTGGCCCAACAAGAACTGGACGCCGTCCTCGAAGAAAACCTTATTGCCGAGTACTACATCGAGCAGCACCGCTGGCCTATCAAAGTCACCGCGCCGTTTGCGGCACCCATAGCCCTTGGGCTGCCCGTGCGCAAGGGCGACGAGGCTACCCGGCAACAACTTACGCAAGCGGTTGAGGTCCTGCTTCATGATGGAAGCCTCAAGGCAATTTCTGAACTTTGGTTTGGCTATGACGTCAGCCGCCCACGGGCCAGCCCCGCGGCTTCCATGTAGACGTTCTCGCCCGGGGCGCTTTCTTGGTCAACTCTTCGCCTAGGCTGCTATCCTTGCGACATGTTGACTTGGAAAACAGTCTTTGTGATTGCAGCCTTGACGCTATACATAGTGTCGTGGCTTTTGAGCTTGCTCGTACTGCGGCGTGTAGGTACGCGTGCCGCTGTGCTTTGGCAGGCAGGCTGGCTGGTTTATGTGATCGCTTATGCCGCGGTGGTGATCAAACCTTTTGAGTTGCCAGTGGCCAACTATTTGCTGGCCTTGGGTTCGTCCTCAGTGACTTTGGGCCTGTTGTTTTTGGCCTTGCAGGATGAGCTGGGGGCAAAACGTTTGTATTGGCGCCTGACGTCGCTGGTCATGCTTGCATTCTGGGGGGCGATGGCGCTTGCGATTGAGGGCGGCTACGAATTTTTAAGGTTGCATTTTGGGGTGTACAGCCTGGCAGAGATGTATCTGGTTTACATGGCCTACCAGGTGTCTCGACGTTGGCAGTCCAACAGCATGTTGTTTGTGGCTTTTGGTGCCATGCTGTTTGTGCTCAGCAATGGGGTGCGGGTGTTCTATCCGCAGCATTTTGCGTTGATGCAAGAAGGCGTAGAGGTCAATGCCTTCATGGGTTTTTACTTGGTGTTGTTGTTCTCGGCGCCTGTGTTGATGCTCAACGGATTCTTGTCTCACAACCTCGAGCGTTTGGTCTCGGACCGTAAATTAATGCGTTTGCAGCGTGAGCACGATCAGGTGCAGGCTAGCGCTGCGCAAAGGCACGCTGAACAACTCGAAGCGGTGGTGACTGAGCGCGATCAGATGTTGATGACAGCTTCTCGCTTCAACACGGTGTCTAACCTGGGGGTGCTCAACTCGGCCATCGTCCACGAAATGACCCAGCCGTTGCAAACCATGGTGATGAACTCTCAGATGTTGATGCAGCTGTTGGGGGACAAAGAGCC
>CAZPTM010000022.1:0-11013 GCA_964589665.1 uncultured Limnohabitans sp.
GTAGAGCGCAACATCCGGCCACCTCGCCATCGACGCGTGCCAACACCAGCATGCCCCGGGGTTCAACGTATTCACCGGGCAATTGGGCCAGCTCGGCCTCAAAGTCCTGAAAACTCAAATCCACCGACAATGTGTCTGCGTATTCGCGAAAAATTTCGCGAATCAAGTCCAGATCTGATGGGGTGAACGCAGGTGCGAGCGTGATGTTGGCAGCAGTCAAAACGTCAGGACAAATACATTGGAACAAACAGTTTACCGAATTGTGGCGACGATCAATCCGCAAGGTGCACCAGTGCCCACACCAAAGCACTGCTCGAAATCAGCAGGGCCAGTGCCCACAGGCGCTCACGCCAGCCATCGGCGCTGGCAGGAGCTGCCGCCTCAATAACCTTGTCGCCGTGGATCATGGGGGGGACTAGGGCGATGTCTTTTTTGAGTTTGTAAACCACAATGGCTGTGATGTGAATCGCAGCGAGCGCCAGCACCAGCAATTTGCCCCACTGGGTGTGCCAGGACGAGGCCAGGCTGACCCAGTCGCCCGAAACCAGGCTGGTCAGGGGGCCTTGGTTGGCGATCTCATCGTCGCTGATCAGCCCGGTGCCAGCCTGCAGCAGCAGCACCGATAAAATGGCCAACACCGAGTAAGAGCCGATGGGGTTATGGCCCAGATGCGTCACAGGCCAGTGACCTGATAAGTAGGCTTTGATGGATTTGGGACTCATGGGAAAGTGCGAAAAGCGCGACCAGCGCCCACCAAGCAAACCCCAGAAAAACCGGAACAAGACCAAGGTCAGCACGGTATAGCCCATTAAAAAATGCCACTGCATTGCGTCACCCCCTACATTGCCGGTGACGACCAGGCCCACCACGCAGGCCACCAAGAGCCAATGGAACAGGCGGGTTGGCAAATCCCAGGTGCGAATCACATGCATGGTTACTCCTTGTCAATGCAATTTTCAGCAAAACGTGGGACACTTTAAAGCATCACCTGCACAGGTAGTGTGATAACCCTCAAGGAGTGATAAAGATGAAACGGATGACTTTGCTGGCAGTGCTTGTAGCCACTTTGGGTGCGACGGCTGCGCACGCCCAATTTGCCAAACCGGAAGATGCGGTGAAGTACCGCAAAAACAGTTTGTTTGTGATGTCGCAGCACTTTGGCCGTATTGGTGCCATGGCGCAAGGCAAGGTGCCGTTCAATGCCGCAGTAGCACAAGAAAATGCCGACACCGTGGCCATGCTGGCCAAACTGCCATGGGCAGCCTTTGGCGAGGGGACCGACATGGTGCCTGAGACCAAGGCGAAAGCAGCTATTTGGGACCAGTCCGCCAAGTTCAAGGAAGCGGCCGACAAATTGCAAAAAGAAGCCGAGAACCTGCGCGTGGCCACCAAGACGGGCAACCTGGATGCTGTGAAAAAAGCCTTCAGCGCCACAGCAGGCACGTGCAAGGCCTGTCACGACCAGTTCAAGGACAAGTGATCGGCTGGATGGTCAGGCCTTGAGGAGTTGCGCCAGCAATTGGTGCAACTCTTTGAAGTCTGGCGGCCCCACATAGCGCTTGACGATGGCGCCGTGTTTGTCGATCAAAAACGTGGTGGGTGTGAGCTCAATGCCGCCCCAGGCCTTGGCCACTGCGCCCGTGTTGTCAATGGCCACCTTGAATGGTAATTGGCGCGTTTGCGCAAAATTAACCACGTAACTCGGGGGGTCGTAGCTCATGGCTACGGCCACGGTTTCAAAGCCCTGGTCCTTGAATTGCGTGTACGTGTTGATCAGCTCGGGCATTTCAGCTACACAAGTAGTGCAGCTCGTTGCCCAGAAGTTGACCAAGGCCACTTTGCCCTGCAATTGCTCGGTGTTCAGACGGCTGCCGTCCAGCAAGACAAAGGTAGACGCCGGGGCCTTGTCGGAAGAACAGGCTGTCAAGGCAGCCGTGAGCAGGCTCAGGCCCAGCAACGTCCAGGCACGACGATTAAGCATACGGATACTGAATGTCATAAGTCTGAGTTTACGCCTCAGACAATCCCTTTGTCGCGCAGGGCTTGTACGGCCTCTGGCGACTGGGCCAGCAACTCGCTCAGGATAATGTCGGTGTGTTGCCCCAACTGAGGGGGGACCAAAGCTTTGCGCACAGGTGTTTTGCTCATGTGGATAGGGCTGGCGACCAGACGCAAATCGGGCTGCTGCGGGTGGGTCCAGTGGTCAACCATGTCGCGCGCTTGTACATGCGGGTCGTCAAAAACCTCGTCCAGGCGGTTGATGGCACCGCAAGGCACCTTGGCCGCTTCCAACGCGGCCAGCCAATCGGCTTTGGTGCGGGTCAGCAAACGTGTTTGCAACAAGGGCACCAAGACTTCGCGGTGCCGCACACGTGCTGCATTGGTCGCATAGCGCGGGTCATGCGCCAATTCCGGCAGAGCAGCCACGGCACAAAACTTGGCGAACTGACCATCATTGCCCACCGCTACGATGATGTGGTCCTTGTCCTCGGGCGCCGCACCCTCGGGGGGGCGTACTTCGAACACCTGGTAGGGCACGATGTTGGCGTGCGCATTGCCTGCTCGCGCGGGCACTTTGCCGCCCACCAAATAATTCGCCCCCATGTTGGCAAGCATGGCGACCTGTACGTCCAAAAGTGCCATGTCCAGATGCTGGCCCTCGCCTGTGCGTTCTGCGTGGCGCAGTGCCGCCAAAATGGCTACGGTGGCGTACATGCCAGTGAACAAGTCAGCCACGGCGACGCCCACTTTTTGCGGACCCCCGCCCAAGTCGTCACGTTCACCGGTGATGCTCATCAGGCCGCCCATGCCCTGGATAGCGTAGTCGTAACCTGCGCGGTCTTTGTAGGGGCCGTTCTGACCAAAGCCGGTCACGCTGCAATACACCAGCTTGGGGTTGAGGGCGATCAGGCTGGCAAAGTCCAGCCCGTAACGCGCCATGTCACCGACCTTGAAGTTTTCAATGAACACATCGCAGTGCTGAACCAATTGTCGAATGAGGGCCTGCCCCTCGGCTTGCGAGATGTCGCAGGTCAACGAGCGTTTGTTGCGGTTGCAACTGAGAAAGTAGGCGGCATCCTGGGTGTCCTGGCCCTGCGCATCGGGCATGAAGGGAGGCCCCCAGCCCCGTGTGTCGTCGCCCGAACCCGGACGCTCGACTTTGATAACGTCTGCCCCCAGGTCGGCCAAAGTTTGCGTGCACCAGGGTCCGGCCAGCACGCGTGAGAGGTCCAGGACCCGAATCCCATCCAATGCATTCATACCGACATTGTCACCAATTGCACCACCTGTGGCTGTCGCGATAATCACAGCATGTTCAAAATCTCTTTACTGGCTCGTGGGGCCGTGTTCATGGTGCTACTCGGATTGGCCGCATGCAGTCCCGAGATGGATTGGCGAAGCGTGGGCTTTGAGGGCAGCACGCTCAAGGTACAGCTGCCTTGCAAGCCGGACCGGACCAGTCGCCGCGTGACGATGGGTGCCAGCAATGTGGACTTGCAGGTGGCCGGTTGCGAGCTGGGCAAAAGGATGGTGGCCGTGATGACGGCGCAATTGCCACAGGGGGCAGATGCCAACACCATTTTGCAAGGCTGGCAAAAAATCACGCTAGAGAACATCCAGGCACAGACCGATACTCGTCAGCCTTGGGTCAAAACCGGCATGATGGTCTTGCCTGGCAGCGAAGCGGTGCAGGCCCAAGGGCGGCGTGTTGACGGACGCGCGGTGCAAATGCAGGCTGTTTGGGGGGCTTATGTGCAAGGCGAGCACCTGCACATCGTGCATGCGGTGGTCTATGCTGACAAGCGTGCCGAAGAGCCAGCTGCCACCTTGTTCGAGGCCATCGCGCCGCGCTGATCTGGGCTGATAATGAGCGCCATGAATGGCATTTTGATCATTGCCCACGACCCGTTGGCTCAGGCTCTGCGGGACTGTGTATTGCACGTCTTCCCAGACAGTGCTGCGGGCGTGCGTGCCCTGGACGTGCCTGCCAAGGAGGCGCCCGAAGAAACCTTGTTGCGCGCCCGTCAGCTGGTGCGCGATTGGGGTGTCGAGGCCGTCCTTATCCTCAGTGATGTGTTCGGCGCCACGCCGTGCAACGTGGCTCAGCAACTCAACGACGGGTTACATACCCGCCTGGTGGCAGGTGTCAATTTGCCCATGCTGCTGCGCAGTGTTTGCTACAGACACGAGAGCCTTGAAGCCCTGGTGGCGCGGGCGCAGTCAGGTGGGACCCAAGGCATCATGAGTGTGGGCAGCACAGCACCACAGAATCAGACAGGAAAAAAACATGGCCCAAGCCACCACGACCATCAGCAATAAACTGGGCTTGCATGCCCGCGCCTCGGCCAAGCTCACCAAGCTGGCTGGCAGTTTCCCGTGCGAGGTCTGGATCAGCAAAGGTCCACGCCGTGTCAATGCCAAGAGCATCATGGGGGTCATGATGTTGGCAGCTGGCCTGGGCAGTGAAGTGCAGCTCGAGACCTTGGGCGAGCGCGAAGACGAAGCCCTGGCCGAGTTGCTGGCGTTGTTTGAAGACAAGTTCGGCGAAGGACAGTAAGCATGACGTTCAGCATTCACGGACTGGCTGTCGCGCGCGGCGTGGCGATTGGCCGCGCGGTGCTGGTCGCATCCAGTCGTGTGGATGTGGCGCACTACTTTATTGAGCCTGAACAGGTTCCCGCTGAAATTGAACGCCTGCGTCGTGCTCGGGATGCTGTCGTCGAAGAGCTGCAAAAGCTGCAAAAAGACATGCCCAAGGATGCGCCGCATGAGTTGACGGCGCTGCTGGATGTGCACCTCATGCTGTTGCAGGACGTCGAGCTCACAGCGGGTGTGCGCCAGTGGATCGAGGAGCGTTTCTACAACGCCGAATGGGCGGTGACCAGTCAGCTCGAAGTGATTGCGCGCCAGTTCGACGAAATGGAAGACCCTTATCTGCGTGAACGCATTGCAGACATGGAGCAGGTGGCCGAGCGTGTCTTGTTTTGCCTGAAAGGCAGTGTTTCGCCGATCGCCCAGACACGTCGCGTCACGCGCCCGCAGCAGGAGCTGCAACTCGACGACACCATGGACGTGCCGCTGGTGCTGGTGGCGCACGACTTGTCGCCTGCCGACATGCTGCAGTTCAAGCAAAGCGTGTTTGCGGGTTTTGTGACCGATGTGGGCGGTAAAACCTCGCACACGGCCATCGTGGCGCGCAGCCTGGACATTCCGGCGGTGGTGGGTGCACGCACGGCCAGCCAGCTCATTCGCCAGGATGACTGGATCATCATCGATGGTGATGCGGGCGTGGTCATTGTGGATCCCTCGCCTATTGTGTTGGCCGAGTATGGTTTCAAGCAGCGTCAGGGCGCGTTGGAGCGAGAGCGTCTGTCGCGCTTGAAACATACGCCTGCAGTGACCCTGGATGGCGAGCGCATCGAGATGCTGTCCAACATCGAGATGCCGGAAGACACCGATGCTGTAGTGCAAGTAGGCTCAGTTGGTGTGGGGCTGTTTCGCAGTGAATTCTTGTTCATGGGCCGCCAAGGCAACCTGCCTGGCGAAGACGAGCAATACGAAGCCTACAAGCGTGCGGTTGAGGGCATGAATGGTATGCCCGTCACCATCCGAACGGTAGACGTGGGGGCCGACAAACCGCTCGATGAAGCGCGCCATGATGCCGCGCACCTGAATCCGGCTTTGGGCTTGCGTGCCATCCGCTGGAGCCTGGCGGATCCGTCCATGTTTCTGACTCAGCTGCGTGCCATCTTGCGCGCGGCTGCGCACGGCAAGGTGAATATGCTGGTGCCGATGCTGGCGCATGGCAACGAAATCCGGCAAACCCTGGCCTTGCTGGAGCAAGCGCGTCAGGAACTCGATCGTCGAGCCGTGGCTTATGGCTCGGTGCAAGTGGGGGCCATGATCGAGGTGCCTGCAGCCGCCCTGTCAGTGCGCATGTTCTTGCGTTACTTTGACTTCCTGTCCATTGGCACCAACGATTTGATCCAGTACACCTTGGCCATTGACCGCGCTGATGAATCTGTTGCGCACCTGTATGACCCCTTGCACCCGGCTGTGCTGCGACTGGTGGCCGACACAATTGCCGAGTGCCGTCGCCAAGGCAAATCGGTGTCGGTGTGCGGCGAGATGGCGGGTGATGCGAGCATGACCCGTTTGCTCTTGGGCATGGGTCTGCGCAGTTTTTCCATGCACCCCTCGCAGATCCTCACGGTCAAGCAGCAAGTGTTGCGCTCGGATACCGTCAAGCTGGCTGCATGGGCGCAGCGCGTGCTTGACAGCGAAGACCCGGCCGCCGTGATGGCTGAGCAATTTTGATCAGCGGCGTTGCCCCATAAAGGCTGCACCCACAATCAGCACAGCTGCCAGCGCAATCGGCCAGCTCAGGGCTTGGCCACGCAGCCACAGCAGCAGCATGGTCGAGAGCAATGGCGTTAAAAAGCTGAGCAAACCAATGTGCTGCGCGTTGCCGCGCTTGAGCGCCGCGTCCCACAAAAAGAACGCGCCGCCCAAGGGGCCGAGCCCCATCACCACCACCAGCATCCAGTCCGTCGTAGTGGGGTGAACCGCCGGCTCCCACAGCCAGTGGCACGCCAAGGCCAGCAGGCCAGAGACAAATGCAAACCCGCCAATGGCAGCGGTGGGAAAGTGCGCCACACGACGCGTCAACAGCGAGTAGCTGGCCCAAATAAAAGCTGAGCCCAAGGCGGGCACATAACCCCAGGCCCATTCGGCTGACAGGCTGCGTCCGCCGGTGATCGCTAACGCCGCACCCGCAAAGCCGATGAGTGCGGCCATGACGTGTTGTGGGCGCAACACGGCGTCACGCAGGAACAGCGGGGCCATGACCACAATGCCCAACGGCCACAAGTAATTGACCAGGTTGGCTTGTACCGGCGGTGCGTAGCGCAGCGCAATGAACAACAAAAAGTGGAAACCGAACAGGCCATACACGCCCATGATCAAAGTGCTGATAGGGACGCGCCATTGACGCGGATCAAATCTGGACAGGGGCAGTGCAAGCACACTACCTACCAACAGTGCTACACCCGTCAGCCAAAACGGCGGCAGGTGCGCCAATTGAACCCCCAGGGGAGCCAGGCTGGCCCATAGCAAGATGGCGCCCATGGCCAGCAGTTGTGCATTTGGCATGTCAGTTTTGAATTTCAAATCAAGGAGTAGAGCATATGAGCACTTTTGACCATTCTGGCCTGATGCAGAACATCAACAACTGTCTGGCCCCGTTTCGCAAGTCCCAGTCCGAAGCCATGATGGGCTTTGGTCAGCTGGCCAAAGCGGCTATGGCAGAAGGCGTCGTCAGCGAAAAGAACAAAGAATTGATCGCCTTGGCCATTGGCGTGACGCAGCATTGTTCGGGGTGCATTGGCTTTCACGTCAAAGCCTTGCACCGCTTGGGCTGCACTCGCCAGGAGCTCGATGAAATGCTGGCTGTGTGCGTTTACATGGGTGGTGGCCCTGCGCTGATGTACGCTGCAGAGGCCGTGAAAGCGTTTGAAAGCCTGGCCCCAGCGCAGGCTTGAGCGCGTTTAGCTTTGAGCTGACAACACCCCATGCGCCTGCTGATCGGCGTGGTAGCTTGAACGCACCATGGCACCCACAGCGGCGTGGGTGAAGCCCATTTCGTAGGCTTTTTCTTCAAACATCTTGAAGGTGTCAGGGTGCACATAGCGGCGTACGGGCAGGTGGCTGTTGCTGGGGGCCAGATACTGGCCAATGGTGAGCATGTCGATGTCGTGCGCGCGCATGTCGCGCATGACTTCCAGAATCTCTTCATCGGTTTCGCCCAGGCCGACCATCAGGCCGCTCTTGGTCGGGATGTTCGGAAAACGTGCCTTGAAGTCCTTGAGTAATTTCAGGGAGTGCAAGTAGTCGGCGCCGGGGCGCGCTTCCTTGTACAGGCGCGGCACGGTTTCCAGGTTGTGGTTCATCACGTCCGGCAGGCCCGCTGCCAGAATGTCCAGCGCCTTGTCCAGGCGCCCACGGAAGTCGGGCACCAGGACTTCGATTTGTGTTTTAGGAGACAGTTCCCGTGTGCGGGTGATGCACTGCACGTAATGGTCAGCGCCGCCATCGCGCAGGTCGTCGCGGTCCACGCTGGTGATGACCACGTAGTTGAGCCCCAGCTTGGCAATGGTTTGGGCCAGATTCTCGGGTTCCTGAGTGTCCAGCGGGTCGGGGCGGCCGTGACCCACATCGCAAAATGGGCAGCGGCGTGTGCACTTGTCGCCCATGATCATGAAGGTGGCGGTGCCTTTGCCAAAGCATTCGCCAATGTTGGGGCAGCTGGCTTCTTCGCAGACCGTCACCAGCTTGTTGCTGCGCAGGATATCCTTGATTTCGTAAAAGCGTGTGGTGGGCGAACCGGCTTTGACGCGAATCCATTCGGGCTTTTTGAGCACTTCGGCCTGCTCCACTTTGACGGGAATGCGCGAGAGTTTGGCGGCCGCTTTTTGCTTGGCCAGCGGGTCGTAGTTTTCGACCGTTTGGGCTTCACGCACGACGTTGCGTTCTGGGGTGGTATTGCTCATGTTGTTGTCTTTAGATTCTGCCATTGCAGGGTCATATGCCGAGGCAATCCATGGATTGCTTCACTGCGTTCGCAATGACTCGAAGTGTGGTCTCTCACAGTCGGGCTGCCAACTGCGCGGCCAGCACCTGCGCAGCTTCTTGCCAAGTAGTCTTAACGCCAATTGTAGAAAGATCCACGGTTTGGAGCCCAGCATAGCCGCAAGGGTTGATACGAGAGAAGGGTTCCAGGTCCATGGCCACGTTCAGGGCCAGGCCGTGGTAAGTGCAGTGGCGGCTGACCTTGATGCCCAATGCGCTGATTTTGCCTAGACCTCGAAACGGGTCAGCGGGATGTTGTGGGCCAGTCAGAGCGGCGTGACTGAACGGGTCATCCAGACGCACATAAATGCCCGGTGCGCCACTCACACGGTGCCCAGTCACGCCAAAGTGGGTCAGCGTCCGGATCACGGACTCCTCCAGCTTGTAAACATATTCCTTGACGAAGTAGCCGCGTCTTCGCAGGTCCAGAAGCGGGTAGGCCATGACTTGGCCGGGCCCATGGTAAGTGACTTGACCCCCGCGGTTGGTCTGCACCACGGGAATGTCGCCTGGGCTCAACACGTGCCCGGTCTGTCCGGCCAAGCCTTGGGTAAAGACTGGGGGGTGCTCGCATAACCACAGCTCGTCGGGCGTGTCGTCGCAGCGCTCGGCACTGAAGGCCTGCATGGCCTCGTAGGTGGGCAGGTAAGGCACCTGGCCCAGCACGCGCATTTGCATTACAGAACGACCTTGACCATGGGGTGCGAGCTCAAACGCATATACAGGCTGTCGAGCTGTTCGCGACTGGTGGCGTTGATGTGCAGCGTCACGCCCAGGTAGTTGCCACCTTTGCTGGGACGCAGCTCCATGCTGGCTGCATCAAAGGCGGGGTCAAACTCCAGGGCCAGCTCGGCCAAAGCCTGCGCAAAGCCCTCGGCCATGGCGCCCATGACTTTGATGGGAAAGACGCAGGGGTACTCGATCAGCGAGTCGGCGGGGGAAATAGGTGTGTTCATGTGGTTCAACGCCAGATGATGACGGCGGCAACAGCTAGCCAGCCCAAGCAGAAGTTGGTCACAACCAGAGGGTGAATGCGTGCCAAGGCCTGGCCTGCTTGCGCCCAATCGGCTTGTGCCAGGGCGCGACGCAGTTGCCGGTAGGGAGCAAACCAGATGTGCCCAAAAATCAGGCACATCAGAAGACCCAGGCCACTCATGGCATGCCAGCCTTTGGGTGCAAGATGCATGTCGGCGCTCAGCAGCATCCAGAAACCCGAGGCCAGCAGCAGGGCAATGCACAACCAAACAGCAGCAAAAAAACGCGAAAGCACGCGCCCCATCAATGTGACGCGCACATCAGGGGCAAGACCACCCAAGCTGGGGCGCAGCGCCCAGAGGACAAAAGCCATGCCGCCCATCCAGACGATGGCACCAGCCAGATGTAGCCATTTGATGGTTTCGTACACGTGAGCTCCCAATCTTGTATCAGAGGGGGTCTATTGTCGCAGCGTGTGGCCACGATGGAGTTTGGACAGGGGGCAGAAAAAAAGCCCGCAATTTTCGGGTTTCTACGTATAATGGGGAGCTTTGCAAATTGTCGCGTCCGCGTAACCTGGTTGTAATTTGTCATGGTGAAAATTCCGGAGGAATCTCATCTACAGGCAAGTCCTTCGGGTCGTGCCGCACCCTCAGCAATGTGGGAAGACGATGATGTAAGTGAGGATCTTGAACCGCAATTCAAGCCCTTGACCCCTGATCAAGCCGCCGCTTGGCGGTCCCATCAACCCAAAGTTGATGTCTGGAAGGTGGTCGCATGGCAGGCGGGTGCTGGTGTGTTGCTGGCTGCTGCTGTCGCTGTGTTCAGTGGTCAATGGCGACTGGTGTCGTCGGTGGCCTGGGGTTCGGTGGCGGTGGTGCTGCCATCAGCGGTGTTTGCGCGGGCCTGGGTCCGCCAGACGCGTCTGGCGCAGGCGGGTGCAGCTTTGGCTGGCCTGTTTGTGTGGGAGTTGGTCAAGATTCTTTTAACGGTGGTGCTGTTATTGGCCTCCCCGTTACTGATTTCTCAGCTGAGCTGGTTGGCCTTGCTGGCCGGCTTTGTGGTAACGATGAAAGTGTCTTGGGTGGTCATGGCCATGGGCTGGTGGCGTCGCAGGACACACGAACGAATTTGAAACTGGATTGGTGATTTATGTCTGCTGAAACCGCTGGCGCACATGGCCCGACCGCTGGAGAGTACATCCAGCACCACCTGCACCACTTGCAGAAAGACTTCTCGTTCAACAATGTGTCTCAGCACAGCATTGTCGACTTCAGTCTGTTCAATTTCGACTCCGTGTTTTTCTCCCTGGTGTTGGGCTCTTTGGGGTGTCTGATCCTGTGGATGGCTGCTCGCAAGGCGACTTCGGGTGTGCCTGGACGCTTCCAGGCTGCAGTTGAAATCCTGTCT
>CAZPTM010000022.1:11023-11344 GCA_964589665.1 uncultured Limnohabitans sp.
GGTTGAGAACCAGGCCAAGGGCGGGATCCACAACGCCAAGAGCCGCAAACTCATTTCTCCCTTGGCTCTGACCGTGTTCGTCTGGATTTTCCTGATGAACGCCATGGACATGCTGCCTGTGGATCTGATTCCGCAAATCTGGCATTCCGCGGGACCGGCGCTGGGCTTTAAAGACTATATGCGCGTTGTGCCCACGGCTGACCTGTCTACCACCCTGGGGCTGTCCACCTCCGTTTTGCTGGTGTGCTTGTTCTACAACATCAAGATCAAAGGTCTCGGTGGTTGGGCGCATGAACTGATTGCAGCGCCCTTTGGTGACCA
>CAZPTM010000022.1:11354-13356 GCA_964589665.1 uncultured Limnohabitans sp.
GCTCTGTATCCGGTCAACTTCTTGATGCAGATGATCGAATACCTTGCCAAGACCGTTTCGCATGGCATGCGACTGTTTGGCAACATGTTTGCAGGTGAACTGGTGTTCATGCTGATCGCCCTGATGGGTGGTGGCTGGGCCCTGTCCGCCACCGGCATCGGCCTGGCCATCGGTCATGTCGTTGCGGGCACTGTGTGGACCCTGTTCCACATCCTGGTCATCACCCTGCAAGCCTTCATCTTTATGATGTTGACGCTGATCTACACCGGTCAGGCGCACGACGCACACTGATGAAAATCTTCAACTGAAAACGCTTTTCTTTACTTTTCCACTCAACTTTTAGGAGCATCTCATGGAAAACATTCTCGGCCTCGTGGCACTGGCTTGTGGTTTGATCGTTGGTCTGGGCGCTATCGGCGCTTCCATCGGTATCGCACTGATGGGCGGCAAGTTCCTGGAATCTTCTGCTCGTCAGCCCGAACTGATGAACGAACTGCAAACCAAGATGTTCATTTTGGCTGGTCTGATCGACGCTGCCTTCCTGATCGGCGTGGCTATTGCTCTGCTGTTCGCCTTCGCCAACCCCTTCGTCTTGGCTTAATTGACGGGTCTCCCTTCACGCAAAGGAAGGACTGAACCGTGAATATCAACGCAACGCTGTTCCTGCAGGCCATCGTTTTTGCGATCCTGGTGTGGTTCACGATGAAATTCGTGTGGCCCCCGATCACCAAAGCGCTGGACGAACGGGCCCAGAAAATCGCTGACGGTCTCGCTGCCGCCGACAAAGCCAAGTCTGAACTCGCAAGCGCCAACGCGCGTGTTGAGCAAGAACTGGCCCTGTCCCGCAATGAGACGGCTTCGCGCCTGGCTGACGCCGAGCGCCGTGCCCAAAGTATCGTTGACGATGCCAAAGCACGTGCCACCGAAGAAGGCAACAAGATCATCGCCGCTGCCAAGGCTGAAGCCGAGCAGCAGGCTGTTCAGGTGCGCGAATCCCTGCGTGAGCAGGTCGCTGTCCTGGCAGTCAAAGGCGCCGAGCAGATTCTCCGCAAGGAAGTCAACGCTGGCGTTCACGCTGATCTGCTGAGCCGCTTGAAAACCGAGCTGTAAACAGCCCCAGCCAGAGAAATAGACCATGGCAGAACTTGCTACCATCGCCCGACCCTATGCCGAAGCGCTGTTCAAGGCGCAGGCATCCGATCTCGCAGGCACGGCCTCCTGGCTGGATGAACTTGCAGCCGTGAGCAGCAACGCTCAACTGCTGCAGTTCGCAGACAACCCCAAGGTGACCGACGAGCAGGTGTTTGATCTGGTTTCGGGTGTGGTGCAAAAAGCTGTGGCACTGCCTGAAGCCGGGAAAAACTTCCTGCGCCTGGTGATCGAAAACCGACGCCTGAGCGTCTTGCCCGTGGTTGCGCAGCAGTTCCGGGCGCTCGTGAATGCCCAGTCGGGCACTGCTGACGCAGTGGTCTACAGTGCATTTGCCCTCGATGCTGCCGCCCTCAAAGAGCTTGAGCCGACGTTGGAAAAGCGTTTTGGCCGCAAGCTCAATGTGAGCGTCCAACAGGACGACTCGCTCATTGGCGGCATCCGTGTGGTGGTGGGCGACGAGGTGCTTGACACCTCCGTCAAGGCACGACTGGAACAAATGAAAGCGGCGCTCACCGCTTGATGCGGCGCGAGACCGGACTAATTTAAGGAAAGAAGGAAAGAGTCATGCAACTCAATTCCGCAGAAATTTCTGAGCTGATCAAGAGCCGCATCGAAGGCCTGGCCGCCAACGCCGACATCCGCAATCAAGGCACCGTGGTGTCCGTGACTGACGGTATCGTGCGCGTGCACGGTCTGTCTGACGTGATGCAAGGCGAGATGCTGGAATTCCCCGCCACCAAAGACGGCGTGGTGACCTACGGCCTGGCCCTGAACCTCGAGCGCGACTCCGTCGGCGCCGTGATTTTGGGTGAATACGAGCACATCTCCGAAGGCGACACCGTCAAGTGCA
>CAZPTM010000023.1:0-13226 GCA_964589665.1 uncultured Limnohabitans sp.
CGCAGCAGGCTGGAGGCGGCATAGACCAGGCTGCCTTCGATGCCGGTGGCGGTCAGCACAAATTCACCCTTGCGCGAAAAGTCGCCAAATTTCAGCACCGCGCCTTTGATGGGGGTGCCCGCAAATTTCTCGCGCAGCAGGGCGCTCCAGCCATCCGCCACTTCAAAGCCGCAGTTGGCCGGGCGCAGCGGGGCAGCATCCACGCCCAAGCTCTGCAGCCAAGGCTGCCAGGCGCCGTCCGAGCCGAGCTTGGCCCAGCTGCCGCCGCCCAGGGCCAGCACCACGGCATTCGCCTGTGCGGTGTGCGGGCCATTGGGCGTGTCAAAGGTAAGGCTGTAGCCGTCAGCGTTGTGCGTGAGCTGACCGTTCCAGCGGTGGCGCATGTGAAAGGTGACCGGATGGCCCTGCGCCGGGTGGCGCAGGCGGTGCAGCCAGGCACGCAGCAGGGGGGCGGCTTTCATGTCGGTGGGGAAGACGCGTTGAGAGCTGCCCACAAAGGTGTCGATGCCCAGGCCTTGCGCCCAGTCTCGTATGGCTTGCGCATCAAAGCCTTGCAGCCATGCGGCGCATTCGGTTTGGCGTGTGCCGTAGCGGGTTATGAATGGAGCCCAGGGTTCGGCGTGCGTCAGGTTCAGACCACCCAGGCCGGCCAGCAAGAACTTGCGCCCGACCGAGGGCATGGCGTCGTACACATGCACTTGCACGCCGGCGCTGCTGAGCACTTCGGCGGCCATGAGGCCAGCCGGGCCAGCGCCGACGATGACAACAGAGGAGGTGGCTGCGCTCACCATGCTCACCTGCGCGTGCGCGCCCGTTGCGAGGTTTTTTGCGCTTTGGCCTGGGCAAACTCTTCTTTGCGGGCGGCGCGCTCGGCGTCGGCCTTTTTGCCCTCGGCCAGCCAGCGGGCAAACTCTTGAGGCGTTTCAAGCGTGATGGCGCCCAGCGCACCCGAGCGCAGGTCGTGAATCACAATCTCTGCCGCCTTGGTGGTGTTGATGCGTCCACCGGGCAGCAGCGCGCCGCGTACTCGGCCAACGGCGTCTAGCACCTGCTCGTCCGAGAGGCCGTCAAGCGTAGTTAGCTTGTAGCGCGCCATCAGCTCGTTGGGGTAGTGCGCCATCAGGTAGGCCAGCAGTTCCAGCGCCACCTCTTCGTCATCAAAGGCATTCACGCCAATGGCGCCGCTGGCGGCCAGGTTGTAGCCACTTTGCAGCACGATGATGCGCGGCCACAGCACGCCGGGCGTGTCGTACAGATAAAAGTCGTCGGCAATGGTGACGCGCTGCTCGGTTTTGGTCACCCCCGCAATGTCACCGGTTTTAGCCGCGGCTTTGCCTTTGAGGGTGTTGATCAGGGTCGATTTACCCACGTTAGGAATGCCGCAGATCAGCACCCGCATGGGTTTGTCCATGCCGCCCCGGTTGGGGGCCAGCTCGCGGCAGGCTACAGCCAGCGCTTTGGCGGGCTGCTTGTTGCTGTTGTCCAGTGCAATGGCGCGCACGCCGGTTTGCGCGTTGTAGTGATCCAGCCACTGCTGCGTGCGCACAGGGTCGGCCAGGTCTTGCTTGCTCAGAATTTTCAGCGCCGGTTTGCCTTTGATGAGGCCAGACAACATGGGGTTGGCGCTGGAGCCAGGCAGGCGGGCGTCGAGCATTTCGATGACAACATCAATGGCTTTGATGCGCTCGGCAATCGCCTGGCGCGTCAGATGCATATGACCGGGAAACCACTGAATGGACATGGAACTGCTTGTGGCTGGGGGATGGAAGAAGCCGGTATTGTGCCTGCATGTGCGCCCTGTGTCCGCTAGGAGACGCTCGGCCAGACAGTGACTGCCCGGGCTATTGCAGCATGACCGATACTTGCACCATGTCTCAAACAACGATGCTCAAACCCTGGCAGGTGATCGCGGGTGGCCTTTCGGGTCTGGTGCTGACCCTTGGCCTGGCCCGTTTTGCTTACACGCCCTTGTTGCCCGTCATGCAGGCGCAGACCGGTTTGACGGACTCGGCAGCGGGCGCGTTGGCTGCCGTCAATTACGCAGGCTACATGAGCGGCGCTTTGGCCATTGCCTGGCTGGACGACGTGCGCTGGCGCCACCGCCTGTACAGCATCGGCTTG
Source organism: uncultured Limnohabitans sp. (assembly GCA_964589665.1). Classification (GTDB taxonomy): domain Bacteria; phylum Pseudomonadota; class Gammaproteobacteria; order Burkholderiales; family Burkholderiaceae_C; genus Limnohabitans_A. The sequence goes on from CAZPTM010000023.1 coordinate 2,122, forward strand.
TGGATGGCCTTGCTGGTGACGGCGGCCATGGCGCTGTCAGCCTGGTGGCCGGCTTGGGCGCTGTGGCGCTACATCGGTGGTTTATGCGGTGCGACCGGCATGCTGTTGGGTTCAGGCCTCGTGTTGGGTTGGTTGATGCAACACGGACGCAGACCCGAGTTGGGCCTGCACTTCATGGGTATTGGGGTGGGCATTCTGGTATCTGCGCTGGGGGCCTGGATGCTGGGCACGCTGCTGAGTGACTGGGCCAGCCAATGGGTGGCTTTTGCAGCGCTGGGCCTGGCGTTTTTTGTTCCGGCCTGGCGTTGGCGTCCGCCGGTGCCGCCAGCGGCGGCGCCCAAGCATGCGCAGTCGTCAGAAGGGTTGCAGTCTGGGCGCTGGTTGTGGACCATGATGTTGAGCTACTTTACGGCGGGCTGGGGGTTTGTGATCAGCGCCACATTCACGGTGGCGATGGTCGAGCGCGAACCCGCCTTGGCGGGGCAGGGGCCTTGGGCCTGGGCGCTGGTGGGCGTGGCCGCCATGCCTGCAGTGTTTTTGTGGGACCGCGTCGCGCGTGCCTTGGGCGATATCCGGGCCCTGATGCTGGCGATGTTTTTGCAGATCCTGTCGGTGATCCTGCCCGCCGTTTCGAGCTCCTTGCCAGCGGCGCTGCTGGGTTCAGCCGGATATGGTGCGACCTTTATTGGCATTGTGAGTTTGACACTGGCCCTGGTGGGGCGCCGTTCACCAGCCAATCCGGGTAAAGCCATGGCCAAACTGACGCTCAGCTATGGCGCTGCACAGGTGATTGCACCTGCTTTGACCGGGGCCATGGCTCAGGCCTCGGGAAATTTCAAGGCGGGTTTGTGGCTCACGGCCTTGATGCTGTCGATGGGGCTGGCACTGCTGGCCAGTTTGCCCAAAGAGCAGTGAGTTGATGGCGCGCTTACTCGGTGATGGCCTTGACCGGCACTGAGGCAGCGATATCGTCTTCGGCTTGTACCCGACGAGCGCCGTTAAAGCGCTTTTGCCAGTAAGCCGAGCGCATATCGTCGATCTTCACGCGCTTGCCTCTGCGAGGGGCGTGAATGAACTTGCCATCACCAATGTAGATGCCCACATGGCTGAACGCGCGGCGCATGGTGTTGAAGAACACAAGATCGCCGGGTTGCAGTTCTGTGCGTTCAATGCTTTCGGTGGCGGCGGCTTGTTCTTCGGCGCGCCTAGGTAAGACCAGACCAAAGGTTTTTTCGTACACATTTCGCACCAGGCCGCTACAGTCCAGACCTTTCGTCTCAGAAGTCCCCCCCCATTTGTAGGGTACGCCCAGTAAGCCCATGGCATGGGTGACCAGATCTTCAGCACCTTGGCCCACGGTGTCTTTGGCTTGGCTGATTTGTTGGCTCCATTGGCCCAACATGTTTTTGCGCGCAGATACAGGGGCAGATCCCCCGGTGGGAGCATCTTGCGCACGAGCAGGTGCTTGCGCGAGTGCGCAGGCACAGCTCAAAACCAGTACGTAAGACCTCAAAGACATAGGCGGCGAGCATAACCGGTAACGCTCGGATTTTTCAGGCTGACGTGTAAAGAGTGGGTGAACCTCCAATCGACTATTAAAGGGGCGACAATGGGGCATTGATTGTTTGTGGAGACCCTGATGCTGCTCGATGTGCAGGAAAGCCAGCTGGTGCTGGTGGATTTTCAACCTCGTTTACAAGCGGCCATGCACGACGCAAGTGGCGTATGGGCCAACGCTAGCCGCCTGGCCCAGCTGGCGCGCCAGTTACAAGTGCCCGTTTGGGGTACAGAGCAAAACCCGTCTAAGCTGGGGGCTTTGGACGAGGGCATGCGCCAGCACTGTCAACGTGTGCTGGCCAAGATGCAGTTCAGCGCCGTAGAAGAGGGTCTGGGTGAATGGCTCACCCCCGAGCAGCCCGCTGCACCTCGGGGCAACGCTCGTAGCCTGCCCAGACATTTGCAAAAGCCACAGCCTGCAGCGCCTGCGCGCCAAAGCATTGTGATGGCTGGGGTCGAAGCTCATGTGTGCGTACTGCAAACGGCGCTGGACTTGCTGGAGGATGAGTTCGATGTGTGGGTGGTGACCGATGCTTGCACTTCGCGCACTGAGCGCAGCCGAGATGCCGCTTATGACCGTCTGGCGGGGGCCGGGGCCGAGTTGGTGACGTCTGAGATGGTGGCTTTTGAATGGGTGCGTTCGGCCGAGCACCCGGATTTCAAACTGCTGCAGCAACTCTTTAAGTGAAAGTCAGCTTGCCGCAAGACCCTTCTTCATAATTATGAATTCAGAAACGGGCGCAATTGCGCGAGTGCTGCGCCTGTTGGGTCTGGATAAAAGAATTTCTGAGGAGCCGTCATGGCAAGCTATGCTGAATTTCACAAGCGTTCCATCGAGGATCGCGACGCTTTTTGGGGCGAACAAGCCCAGTTGATCGACTGGCATAAGCCTTATGAACAAGTCTGTGACTACAGCAAGCCCCCGTTTGCCACCTGGTTCAAGGGCGGCGAGACCAACTTGTGCCACAACGCGGTCGACCGACACCTGGCTACTCGTGCAGACCAGAACGCACTGATCTTCGTTTCCACCGAAACGAACACCGAAAAAGCTTATTCCTTCCGCGAGCTGCACGCCGAAGTCAACCGTATGGCCGCCATCTTGCAAGCCCAGGGGGTAGGCAAGGGCGACCGCGTGTTGATCTATATGCCGATGATTGCCGAGGCCTGCTTTGCCATGTTGGCCTGTGTGCGCATCGGTGCCATCCACTCGGTGGTGTTTGGCGGTTTTGCCAGCCACTCGCTGGCCAGCCGCATTGACGACGCGCAACCCAAAGCCATTGTGAGTGCCGACGCCGGCATGCGTGGCGGCAAGGCTGTGCCCTACAAACACTTGCTGGATGAAGCCATCAACCTGGCAGCTCACAAGCCGTCCAAGGTGGTGATGGTTAACCGCGGTCTGGCTGATCTGGCTCCTGTGGCTGGCCGCGACGTGGACTACGCCACCGAGCGCGCCAAGGTCATGGACGCCATCGTGCCCTGCGTCTGGGTCACCAGCGACCACCCCAGCTACATCCTCTACACCTCGGGCACTACCGGCAAGCCCAAGGGCGTGCAGCGCGACACCGCGGGCTACACCGTGGCTTTGGCGGCTTCCATGAAGCACATCTACATGGGCAACCCTGGCGAGACGTATTTCTCGACGTCCGACATCGGCTGGGTGGTGGGCCACAGCTACATCATCTACGGTCCGCTGATCAACGGCATGGCCACCATCATGTACGAGGGCCTGCCAACCCGTCCGGATGCTGGCATCTGGTGGAGCCTGGTCGAGAAGTACAAAGTCACCGTGATGTTCTCGGCCCCCACGGCCGCCCGCGTGCTCAAAAAGCAGGACCCGGCCTACCTGACCAAATACGACCTGTCCTCCCTTCGCGCCTTGTTCCTGGCCGGCGAGCCGCTGGACGAGCCGACCGCCACCTGGATGGCTGAGGCGATCAACAAACCCATCATCGACAACTACTGGCAGACCGAAACCGGCTGGCCGATCATGGCGATCTGCAATGGCGTCGAAAAAGCCCCGACCAAGTACGGCTCGCCCGGCAAGGCGGTTTATGGCTACGACGTCAAGCTGATCAACGAAAACACCGGCGAAGAAATTACCGAAGCCGACCAGAAAGGCGTGATTGCCGTGGAAGGCCCGCTGCCTCCAGGCTGCCTGCAGACGGTGTGGGGTGACGACAAACGCTATGTCAACACTTACTGGACCAGCATTCCCGGCAAGACCATGTATTCCACCTTTGACTGGGGTGTGAAGGATAAAGATGGTTACTTCTACATCCTGGGCCGCACCGACGACGTGATCAACGTTGCTGGTCACCGCCTGGGCACCCGCGAGATCGAAGAGAGCATTTCCAGCCACCCCAATGTGGCCGAGGTGGCTGTGGTGGGCGTGGCCGACCAGCTCAAAGGGCAGGTGGCCGTGGGTTTTGCCGTGCTCAAGGACCCCAGTAAGGTGACGACACCCGAGGACGCACTCAAGCTCGAAGGCGAGATCATGAAGCTGGTGGACAGCCAGCTGGGCGCTGTGGCGCGTCCGGCCCGCGTGCGCTTTGTGACGCTGCTGCCCAAAACCCGCTCGGGCAAGGTGCTGCGCCGTGCCATCCAGGCCGTTTGCGAGGGCCGCGACCCTGGAGATCTGACAACCATCGACGATCCTAGCGCTTTGCACCAGATCGTTGATCTGCTTAAGGCCTGATGTGTTTGGACCCCGCCATGAGCGGGGTTTTTTCTTGCAACAAAATGAGTCTGTAAGTTTGATATCGGTTAGACCATGGCACAATGCCACAGTTTCAAGAGGCCCTTCCAGTGCCACACTGTCGCATCCGCCAACCGGTTTAGCCGTGTCGCGGAAGGTATTTTTAACCAGCTAATGCTCCCTCAAGGGGGGCGAAGGTAGCGAAAACGATGAGCGAGACCAAGTCCGTTTACACGGCCTATTCGGCCAACACACACCTGTTCGGTGGTAATGGTCCGTACGTTGAAGAAATGTACGAGAACTATTTGACCAACCCCGGCAGCGTTCCCGATAACTGGCGCGAATACTTCGATGCCCTGCAGCACGTTCCCGCTGTAGACGGAACAGACGCGCGTGACGTTCCCCACTTGCCTGTGGTCAACGCTTTTGCCGAGCGTGCCAAGCAGGGTGGTACCAAGGTTGTGATGGCTAGCGCTGATGCCGAAATGGGTCGCAAGCGCACCGCCGTTCAACAGCTCATCGCCGCTTACCGTAACGTGGGCCAACGCTGGGCCGACCTCGATCCGCTCAAGCGTTCTGACCGCCCCAATATTCCCGAACTCGAACCCTCTTTCTACGGCTTCACCGACGCCGACATGGAGACCGTGTTCGACACCTCCAACACCTTCTTCGGCAAAGACCGCATGCCGCTGCGCGAGATCCTGAACGCGCTGCGCGAAACCTACAGCGGCACGCTTGGTGTAGAGTACATGTACACCACCGAAATGGCTGAAAAGCGCTGGTGGCAACAAAAACTCGAAAGCATCCGCAGCAAGCCTAACCTGACAGCCGAGAAGAAAAAACACATTCTCGACCGTTTGACGGCAGCCGAAGGCCTTGAGCGTTACCTGCACACCAAGTATGTGGGGCAGAAGCGCTTCTCGCTCGAAGGTGGCGAGAGCTTCATTGCAGCCATGGATGAGTTGATCCAGTCCGCTGGCCAGCAAGGTGTGCAAGAAATTGTCATCGGCATGGCCCACCGTGGTCGTCTGAACGTCCTGGTCAATACCCTGGGCAAGATGCCCGGCATGTTGTTTGCCGAGTTCGACCACACCGCGCCTGAAGACCTGCCCGCAGGCGACGTCAAATACCACCAGGGCTTCAGCTCGGATGTGACCACCCCTGGCGGCCCGGTCCATCTGTCGCTGGCCTTCAACCCTTCTCACCTGGAAATCGTCAACCCCGTGGTTGAGGGATCTGTGCGTGCCCGTATGGATCGACGTGGTGATCCACAAGGCAAACAGGTGCTGCCTGTGCTGGTGCACGGTGACGCTGCTTTCGGCGGCCAGGGTGTGAACCAGGAAACCTTGTGCCTGGCCCAAACTCGTGGTTACACCACGGGCGGCACGGTGCACATCATCATCAACAACCAGATCGGCTTTACCACCTCTGACCCGCGCGATCTGCGCTCGACCGTGTTCTGTACTGATATCGTCAAGATGGTCGAGGCCCCGGTGCTGCATGTCAACGGCGACGACCCCGAAGCTGTGGTGCTGGCGGCTCAGCTGGCGCTGGAGTACCGAATGACGTTTGGCGCCGATGTGGTGGTGGACATTGTGTGTTTCCGCAAACTCGGCCACAACGAGCAAGACACCCCCGCGCTGACCCAGCCGCTGATGTACAAGAAAATCGCGGCGCACCCTGGCACCCGTAAGTTCTATGGCGACAAGTTGGTCACCCAAGGCATTCTGGATGCCGACGGTCCCGACAATATGGTCAAGACCTACCGTGCCGCCATGGATGCCGGCAAGCACACCGTGGACCCCGTGTTGACCAACTTCAAGAGCCAGTTCGCTGTGGATTGGTCGCCTTTCTTGGGCAAGAAGTGGACCGATGCCGGTGACACCGCGATTCCGCTGACAGAGTGGAAGCGTCTGGCCGAAAAGATCACCACGATCCCCGAAGGTGTGACGCCGCACCAGTTGGTCAAGAAGGTCTATGACGACCGCGCTGCCATGGGTCGAGGTGAAGTCAATGTCGACTGGGGTATGGGCGAGCATATGGCGTTTGCTTCCCTTGTGGCCAGCGGCTATCCGGTGCGTTTGTCTGGTGAGGACTGCGGTCGAGGCACCTTCACCCACCGCCATGCGGTCATTCACGACCAAAAACGTGATCAGTGGGACACGGGGACGTACATCCCTCTGCAGAATGTGGCTGATAACCAGGCACCTTTTGTCGTCATCGACTCCATCCTGTCGGAAGAGGCCGTTCTGGGCTACGAATACGGCTACGCGTCCAATGATCCCAACACCTTGGTGATTTGGGAAGCCCAGTTTGGTGACTTTGCCAACGGTGCGCAGGTCGTGATTGACCAATTCATCGCCTCCGGTGAGGTCAAGTGGGGCCGTGTTAACGGCATCACACTGATGCTGCCCCACGGCTACGAAGGCCAGGGTCCGGAGCACAGCTCGGCCCGCGTTGAGCGTTTCATGCAGTTGGCTGCGGACACTAACATGCAGATCGTGCAGCCGACCACGGCCAGCCAGATCTTCCACGTACTGCGCCGACAGATGGTGCGCCAGCTGCGCAAGCCTTTGGTCATCTTTACACCCAAGTCGCTGCTGCGCAACAAAGATGCTACGAGCCCCTTGTCCGAATTCACAAAGGGTGCCTTCCAGACGGTCATTGGCGAAACCCGTGACATCAAGGCCGACAAGGTCAAACGCGTGATTGCCTGCTCAGGCAAGGTGTATTACGACTTGGTCAAGCACCGCGAAGCCAAGGGCGCTGACGATGTGGCCATCATCCGCGTCGAGCAGCTGTATCCCTTCCCGCACAAGGCCTTTGCCGCCGAGCTCAAGAAGTATCCCAAAGCCACAGAATTGGTGTGGTGCCAGGACGAACCACAAAACCAGGGCGCCTGGTTCTTCATCCAGCACAACATCCACGAGAACATGCTCGATGGTCAAAAGCTTGGTTATGCCGGTCGCGCAGCTTCCGCATCGCCTGCTGTGGGTTACTCGCATCTGCATCAGGACCAGCAAAAGTCCCTGATCGAAGCAGCCTTCGGCAAGCTCAAAGGCTTTGTGCTGACCAAATAAAACGTCCCGTACCTCCGTAAAAACACCTTCAAAGAGAAATCAACATGGCAATCGTTGAAGTCAAAGTTCCCCAGCTGTCCGAATCCGTGGCCGAAGCCACCTTGTTGACCTGGAAAAAGAAACCCGGCGAAACCGTTGGGCAAGATGAAATCCTGATCGAAATCGAAACCGATAAGGTCGTGATGGAAGTTCCCGCACCATCTGCTGGTGTGTTGTCCGAAATCGTTGTGGGCGATGGCGGCACCGTGGTGGCCGAACAGCTCATCGCCAAGATCGACACCGATGGCAAAGCAGCAGCTGCTGCACCTGCCGCCGCACCCGCTGCAGCTGCTCCCGCTGCAGCACCGGTGGCTGCTGCCGCTCCTGCTGGCAACGCCATGGCAGGTGTGGCCATGCCAGCCGCTGCCAAGCTGATGGCTGATAACAACCTGGCCGCTGGCTCGGTGGCTGGTTCCGGCAAAGATGGCCGCGTGACCAAGGGCGATGTGCTCGCTGCCGTGGCCTCTGGCTCCAGTATTCCCACCGGCGCTCCGACAGCCGCTCTGGCCCAAGTGGCGGCGCCTGCTGCCCCCGAGGCTCTGGGCGACCGCCCTGAGCAGCGCGTGCCCATGACCCGTTTGCGCGCCCGAATCGCCGAGCGCCTGCTGCAGTCTCAAGCTACCAACGCCATCCTGACAACGTTCAACGAGATCAACATGGCCCCCGTGATGGCCCTGCGCAAGGTGCATCAGGAGAAGTTCGAGAAGACCCACGGCGTCAAGCTGGGCTTCATGAGCTTTTTCGTCAAGGCTGCCGTGCACGCCCTCAAGAAGTTCCCGGTCCTGAACGCTTCGGTGGATGGCAACGACATCGTCTACCACGGCTACTTCGACATCGGTATCGCTGTGGGCTCGCCCCGTGGCTTGGTGGTGCCTATCCTGCGCAACGCCGACCAGATGAGCTTTGCCGACATCGAGAAGAAGATCGCCGAATTCGGCAAGAAGGCCGCGGAAGGCAAGCTGGGTATCGAAGAGATGACCGGCGGTACCTTCTCCATCTCCAACGGTGGCACCTTCGGATCCATGATGTCTACCCCCATCATTAACCCGCCCCAGTCGGCCATCCTGGGCGTGCACGCCACCAAGGACCGCGCCATGGTTGAAAACGGCCAGGTGGTGGTGCGTCCGATGAACTACTTCGCCATGTCTTATGACCACCGCATCATCGATGGCCGCGAAGCCGTGCTGGGCCTGGTCGCCATGAAAGAGGCGTTGGAAGACCCCACACGTCTGCTGTTCGACCTGTAATTGACTGTATCCGCAATGCCTCCTGATGGGGGCATTGCCACATTTGAAAGTACCTCATGAGCAAACAATTTGACGTCGTTGTTATCGGCGGTGGCCCTGGTGGCTACATCGCAGCCATTCGCGCTGCACAACTGGGCATGCAGGTGGCCTGTATTGACGAATGGAAAAACGCTGCGGGTGGCCCCGCACCGGGCGGCACCTGCACCAATGTGGGCTGCATCCCCTCCAAGGCGCTGCTGCAGTCTTCCGAGCATTTCGAGCATGCCAACCACCACTTTGCCGAGCACGGCATCACGGCCAAGGACGTCAAGATCGACGTGGCCAAGATGATCGCGCGCAAGGACAACGTCGTGAAGCAGAACAACGACGGCATCCTCTACCTGTTCAAGAAGAACAAGGTCACGTTCTTCCACGGTCGCGGCAGCTTTGCCGGCAAGGCCGAGGGTGGCTACGCCATCAAGGTGGCGGGCAAGACCGAAGAGGCCATCACCGCCAAGCAGGTGATCGTGGCCACCGGCTCCAACGCCCGTGCGCTGCCCGGTGTGCCGTTTGACGAAGAAACCGTGCTGTCCAATGACGGCGCATTGCGCGTGGGCGCGGTGCCCAAGAAGCTGGCCCTGATCGGCTCCGGCGTGATCGGCCTGGAAATGGGCTCGGTCTGGCGCCGTCTGGGAGCGGACGTCACCATCCTTGAAGGTCTGCCGACCTTCCTGGGCGCGGTGGACGAGCAGATCGCCAAGGAAGCCAAAAAGGCCTTCGACAAACAAGGCCTGAAGATCGAGCTGGGCGTGAAAGTCGGCGAGATCAAGACCGGCAAGAAGGGTGTGACCGTCAATTACACCAATGCCAAGGGCGAAGCCGTGGCGCTGGACGCCGACAAGCTGATCGTCTCGATCGGCCGCGTGCCCAACACCATCGGCCTGAACGTTGAAGCCGTGGGCCTGCAGCTCGACGAGCGCGGTGCCATCGTGGTTGACGGCGACTGCCGCACCAGCGTGCCCGGCATCTGGGCCGTGGGCGACGTGGTGCGTGGCCCGATGTTGGCGCACAAGGCTGAGGAAGAGGGCGTGGCCGTGGCCGAGCGCATCGCCGGTCAGCACGGGCATGTGAACTTCAACACCATCCCCTGGGTCATCTACACCAGCCCCGAGATCGCCTGGGTCGGCCGCACCGAGCAGCAGCTCAAGGCCGATGGTGTGGCCTACAAGGCGGGCACGTTCCCGTTCCTGGCCAACGGCCGTGCCCGCGCCCTGGGTGACACGACCGGCATGGTCAAGTTCCTGGCCGATGCCAAGACCGACGAGATCCTGGGCGTGCACATCGTGGGCCCGATGGCATCTGAGCTGATCTCCGAGGCCGTGGTCGCCATGGAGTTCCGCGCCAGCGCCGAGGACATCGCTCGCATCTGCCACGCGCACCCTTCGCTGTCCGAAGCTACCAAGGAAGCCGCGCTGGCGGTCGATAAGCGCACGTTGAACTTCTGATCGCCACGACCCTATGCTCTTCGCGATGACGAGAACTTGTCATGGCGAGGGCTGAGGGCCCGGTAATCTACCAAAACGTTCTCACACCCCGGGCTGGTCCCGGGTTTTTTATGCCTTAGACTCAAGTCATGTCTGTTCGCAGTGTTTACGAAGAAGAGCTGAAAAAACGCGGTTTCCAGAGTGACCCCGCGCAGCTGCGCGCCATCGAGGCGCTAGAGCGTTGTGCTCAGGAATGGACGCAGTACAAAGCTCGCCGCTCCAATAGTTTCAAGAAATTGATCAACCGTCCGGATATCCCGAAGGGGGTGTACATGTACGGTGGAGTGGGGCGTGGCAAAAGCTTCTTGATGGATTGCTTTTACGAGGCAGTCCCGATCGAGCGCAAAACCCGTTTGCATTTTCACGAGTTCATGCGCGAGGTGCATCGTGAGTTGGCTGGTTTGCAAGGTACTGTCAACCCGCTCGACGAGTTGGGCAAGCGTATGGCCAAGCGCTTCAAGCTCATTTGCTTTGATGAATTTCACGTGGCGGACATCACCGATGCCATGATTTTGCACCGGCTGCTGCAAGCGCTGTTTGACAATGGCGTGGGCTTTGTCACAACATCCAATTTCATGCCTGATGGCTTGTATCCCAACGGCCTGCACCGCGACCGCATTTTGCCAGCCATTGACCTGCTCAATGCGCGCATGCAGGTGCTCAATGTGGACAACGGCACCGACTACCGTCGCCGTACACTGGAGATGGTTCAGCTCTATCACACCCCCTTGGGTGAGCAGGCAGATGTGTTGATGCAGGATGCCTTTGAACGCTTGGCCAGTGGGCAGGACGAAGATCCGGTGCTACATATCGAGGCCCGTGAGATCAAGGCGCGACGACGTAACGGTGGGGTGGTCTGGTTCGACTTCTGGGGTCTGTGTGGCGGCCCACGCTCGCAAAACGACTACTTGGAAATCGCCAGCCAGTTCCATACCGTGTTGCTGAGCAATGTTCCGGTCATGCC
>CAZPTM010000024.1:0-1696 GCA_964589665.1 uncultured Limnohabitans sp.
GCTTTTCGGTGGCCATTTCCTGGTGGTCCAGCGCAATTGCGATCGCGTGGGGCGTGGCACCTGCTGCCTTGATCAGTTCGATGGATTCGCGCGCTGCGGTGCCAGCGCTCATCACGTCGTCCACGATCAGCACACGCCCCTGGAGTGGCGCGCCCACCAGCGAACCGCCTTCGCCATGGTCTTTGGCTTCCTTGCGGTTGTAGGCAAAGGGTACGTTCTTGCCCAGGCGCGCCAGTTCCACGGCCACAGCCGCCCCCAGCGGAATGCCTTTGTAGGCGGGGCCAAAGATCATGTCGAATTCGATGCCGCTGGCGATCAGGGCCTGTGCATAAAATTGGGCCAGTCGGCTGAGTTTGGCGCCATCGTCAAACAGGCCGGCGTTGAAAAAATACGGGCTCATGCGGCCGGCTTTGGTCTTGAACTGACCAAAGCGCAGCACGCCAGCGTCCACCGCAAATTGCACAAAATCCTGGGCCAGGGCCTGGGTGTCGACAGCGCCAGCAGCTTTACTCATGGGAGAATTCCTTGTTCAAACTCACCAGCCTTAACCTCAACGGGATCCGTTCGGCCACGACCAAAGGGGTCGAGGCCTGGCTGGAGCAACATGCTCCGGATTGTATTTGCGTGCAGGAGGTCAAGGCGCAGGCGCCCGATGTGGCAGGCAAATTCGAGGTGCTGGCCGGCATGAAAGGCCACTTCCAGTTTGCCGAGAAGAAGGGCTACTCGGGCGTGGGCGTGTACACCCGCCACGAACCGAGCGATGTGGTGGTGGGCTTTGACGGCGGCGAGTTTGATGCCGAAGGTCGGTACGTGGAGGCGCGTTTTGACACGCCCGCGCGCAAGCTGTCCATCATCAGTGTGTACTTTCCAAGTGGCTCCTCCGGTCCCGAGCGGCAAGAGGCCAAGTACCGCTTTCTGGACAAGATGTACCCGCACCTGATGGCACTGAAAAAAGAGCGCGACTTCATCATTTGCAGCGATGTGAACATTGCGCACAAAGAGGCTGACATCAAGAACTGGAAAGGCAACCTCAAGAACAGCGGCTTCCTGCCCGAAGAGCGCGCCTGGATGACGCGCTTGACCACCGAAGGCGGTGTGGTCGACGTCTACCGCCACCTGCAGCCCGACACCACCGATGCTTGCTACACCTGGTGGAGCAACCGTGGGCAGGCCTATGCCAAGAACGTGGGCTGGCGTCTGGATTACCACCTGGCCACACCCGCGCTAGCCGAGAAGGCGCGCAGCGAAACGATTTACAAGGGCGAGAAATTTTCTGATCACGCACCTATCACCATCGAATACGACATGAACCTGTAAGCGCCTATCAGCGCAGAAGCTGGAGTGTTTAACGCTTGACGGTGAGTTGCAAGTTGATACTGCGATCCGGCAAACGTGTTTCCAGCCAGGCTTGCAAGCGTTTTTGTTCGTCCTTACTGAGCGCTTTCTTGACCGTCACGTTAACCAATAACGCATCCTGAACGCCCTGGACAGAGCGTTTCCAATGTGAGCCAGTGCCAATGCTGGCGTCGCTGGCGCTTGGGTAGAGCGCAGCGATTTCAGTCAGCACGCGTTCTTGGTCGCTGGCCGCACTGCGTAGGGCTTGGTTTTCGGCTTCAAGCTTGCGGTTGAGGGCCAGGCTGTCTTGCAATTGCTGCAAGGTGTTTTGGAGCATCTCTTTTTTCAGGGTCTCGGTGAT
>CAZPTM010000024.1:1796-8060 GCA_964589665.1 uncultured Limnohabitans sp.
AACAAGCTGGCAAATGCGATGAACACGCTGTTGATGGTGAAGAGATAAAACGCTCCACCAAAGTAGGCCCAGTTGCCAGTAGCCAAACCAAAACCTGCCGTGCATAGCGGTGGCATCAAAGCCGTCGCAATGGCCACGCCAGGCACCATGTTCGAGCTTTCGCGGCGCGTAGCGCCCACCATGCCCAAACTACCACCGATAAAAGCGATGAGGACATCCCATAAATTGGGGGTGGTCCGTGCCAACAGTTCAGACTGTGCAATGTTGAGGGGCGTGATCAGGAAGTAGGTCGTGGCTGTGAGCAAACTGATGGTGATGAAAATGCCCAGGTTGCGTAGCGACAGACGAATCAACCCAATGTCTTTGATGCCAATACCGTAGCCAATGCCAACAATGGGCCCCATCAGAGGCGAAATCAACATGGCACCGATGATCACGGCCGTGCTGTTGACATTCAGGCCAATCGAGGCGATGAAGATGGCCCCGATCAGCCCCCAAAGATTTGTACCTCCAACGTTGACGGCTTGACGTATGGTGGCGTCAATGTCATCCGGGTCGTCCTGATCATTTCTGAGGTTGAATAAACGAAAAATCTGCAGCTGGATACGGCGCATAAACCATCACAAAAGAAGAACAAAAAATGAAGGCAGCCAAAGAAGGGATGTATGTCGCCATCAGTCGTTGCGCACCCAGACAAAGTGGCTGGAGCTAATGCGAACCAGTGTTTGACTGCATCTGTCATTTTGCAATCATTAAGTCATATTTATTTCAAAAACTAATTATTTGTGTAACGGGGTGTGCGCGCGTTCAGGGGTGCCAAGGATTGCCACAAGACCGACCCAAGAGGGTCGACACACCCGAACGTTTGAGCCAGCTGAATTTAGGCCGTGTCGCTATTTCGGACTACGCACCCATCACACATTGGATGCGGCTTTAGTCTTTGCCGATCTGATCGTGGTGTCTGCGCAGTTTGAGGGTAATGCGTGCACCCTTGCTCGTGTTTTCAAGTGTCAGCGCACCATGGTGGTAGGCAAGGATGTGGCGAACCAGGTTCAAGCCTTTGTCGTCTGTGACGGACCAGTTGCGAGGTTGACCGGTTTGGTAAGAGGCGCTGAGCATGTTGTGAGGCAAGCCAGGGCCGGTGTCGCTGATTGTGACCAAAAGAGTGTCTTCGAGGGTCTGTGTCTCGATCAAGACCTGTGCATGGCTTTGCCCTGACAGGGCCACTATGGCGTTGCGTGCAATGTGCAAGATGGCCTGTGTCAAATTGAGGGCATCGATGCTCGCTTGTGCATTTTCATCGTCAGGCTCAACGCGCAGTTGAACCCCGTGCTTGGCGGCTTCTTGCTGCAGCAGGAGGCGAACATCTTCCAGCACCAAAGCCAAGCTCGCGCTGCTCGTGGGATCGTTGTTGGGTTGAATGAGGTTGCGCATGCGAGCAATAGTCCGGTGTACCCGCTCGACGCTGGCGAGAATCTCCTGCAAGGTTTGTTTGAGCCAGGCCGCATTCCAAGTGTTCGCCTGGAGCTGGTTTTGTGCCATATCGGTGAACAACCGCATTGACGACAGGGGTTGCACCATGGCGTGGCCTAGTGAGTCGGACAAGGCGCCAATCGTTTGCTGGCGTTGCAAGAGCAGCCATTGTTGCGTTTGCTGCTCTTGTTTTTGCATTGCATGGGCCTGCGCCTGGTCGTGCAATAGAGACGAGGTTGTGCGCTCAATCAGGTACGCCATGTAGCTCAATGCTGACAAAAAAGGAATGACCAGCAAGAGCAACGCAATTGCAAATCCAATCGGTGAATTGGCGATCTGCACGGGGGCATATGCCAACATACTGCCAACAAACAAAGCGCTTGCCAAAATGGCCAGCAAGGCATACGCCAGGGTCATCAATCTCAACGCATTGCTTTCCTCAAGGCGCGAGAGAGTCCAAGCGGTGAAGCTCAACGTGAACAGGGCAATCATGGTGCTTGCCCGATGCACAAAGAGCACATGTGACAGACTGACCGTGTGCATGACGGCCAGCAACACGGCGTAAACCAGCAAAATCAGGATAAGTCTGACCTTGTAAAGACTGCCCTCCTGTTCAAGCAGCAGGGCTTGCCGCATCAAGAGCAGGCCCGCAAGACTAAACCAAGCTGCAGCAGGATAGGCAAGGAAGTCGGGCCATTCAGATCGCATAGCGACCAGAATGAGAGCTACACCTGAGAACAAGCCACCTGCACACCACCATCGCAGTGATTCACGCCGTACATCGCGCAGGATGACCAGCAGAGTCGTGGGCAACAGCAGGCACAGCCCTCCTGCGATGAGCAGCAAAGACTGAAAATGCAGGCTATGGATGTTCATCAATGAGACTCATGGCTTAGCGGCAAATAAATTCTGATCCGGGCGCCTCCCTCAGGACGATTGCTCACTTCGATGCGACCGTTATGGCGCTTGATGGTGATGCGGCTCAAAGCAAGCCCCATACCAAGGCCCTCCTTACGCGTGCTCAGGAAAGGAGAGCCCCAGTTGACCAGAATGTCCGGGTCGAATCCGTTGCCTTCGTCTTCAATACACAATGCAGCCTGCGTGTTTTGAACGCGTAGTGCAATAAGCAGGCTTCTGGAGGGCATGTTCTGCATGGCTTGCAAGCCGTTGCGCATCAGATTGACCAGTACTTGGGACAGCGACAGCGGCTCCATGCGAACCATGACGGGGTGGTCGGGCAGGTCCAGAATAATGGAGCCAAGCATGTCTGCCACCAAGGGCTTGAGTTGTTGCAGCGCCGTGTGAAGGGACTCACGAAGGTCTTTCACTTGCATCGGTTCATGTTCGCTGTAAGTGGACTGGCGAATGCGTTGGAGCACGGCGTTGGCACGCTCGATCAGCACGGACAGTTCCCCAAACAGAGACGCCAAAACAGTCTTGCTCTGTGTGTTTTGTTCAACGAGCATCAGACCCATTTCAGCCTGTGCGTTGATAGCGGTCATGGGTTGATTGATTTCATGGGCAAGAGCGCCGGTCATCATCATCCAGCGTTGCTGGTTTTCCATATGGGCCAGCTTTTGACTGATGGTGTTGATGCGGTTTTGCCTTTGCACATCTCGTGCGGCTTGCAGGCGTTTGACGCCTGCATGATCGAGCAAGATGCCCATGAAGCTCAGGTCCATCGTGGATGCGGTGAGCAACGCCACAAAGGCCAACAAACCCGCATTCCAGCTTTGTGCAAAAGGGCTGGGATCCTGGCCTTGTCCCCAGCTCAGCAATGCATGCGCAATCAACCAGATGCCAAGCACTGCGTTGATCCAGGCAATCGGCAGGGCTTTTCCGCTGTGGGGTTGTCGGGACAAAACGAAAGCCTGGGCTGCAAACAACAATACCTCGATGCCCAGCAACAAACGCATCAACATGCTTCTCAGCATGGGCTCTTGCGTACTGAAGACCCAAGCGTAAAACAAGGTGGGAATACAGGCCAGGCCAAGCAGAGTTGGCCATCGCCATGACCGCCCCAAGCGGTGGCGCAAACTTTGTATCCAGGCAATGGGAGCGCACGCAATAAGCGTATTGGCCAGATGAAAGCTCATCCAGTCCGCAATCATGTTGCGTGCACCGATGAGCAAAATGGCGCTGCCGGCCAATAGGCCCCCCAGGCACCACCACCAAACACTTTTGGATTTATTGCCCGGCACCAATACCAGCATCAACAGGGGCAAGAGGATATACAGACACGCCGTGACCAGCAGCGTTGTACGATGGTCAAGCATCAGTGCTCCCCGGACAGCACTTTTTCAAGATCGGCGATTCGAAAGGGTTTGGTGAGGCAACCCACACCTTCGGGCTCTGGGCCATGCAGCGCACGTTCATCGGGCATCGCTGCGGTCATGATGACCATGCGCAATTGGGGGACTAGCTCCCGCAGTCGGTGAGCGAGTGCTGTACCGCTCATGCCAGGCAAGTTCAAGTCAATGACGGCAAATTGAACGGGCAGTTTTTCTGATTTTCCCTGTAGCCAGATTTGCCCGTCCCGTGGCTCCACGGCCTGTAAAAGAGCTTCCGCTGAGGCGAAAGATACCGCCTCGACATTTTTGAGCTGCATGAGCATGGTGATGGCACGACCAATGTGTTCATCGTCGTCGACGATGGCGACGATCCCGTTTTGAAAAATTTCGGGCAACGATGAAGATTCGTGCAAGCTGGTCATGAGCATTACGTTTGTAAACGTAACTATTGTAGACAGGCTACTTGCCTATGCAAAACTTGGAAAAGATCACGCCCAGCAAATCGTCCGCGCTGAACTCGCCGGTGATCTCGCCCAGTGCGTTTTGCGCCTGGCGCAGCTCTTCGGCCAGCAAGTCCAGGCTTTGTGCTTGTGCCTGCAAGTGTTCGTGGGCAAGCGACAGATGCTCGCTCACTCGCTGCAGGGCCTGGACATGGCGTTCGCGCGCAATGAACAAGCCCTCAGGCGCCTGTTGCCAGCCAGCTTCGTGCAGCAGGCGCTGGCGCAGGGCTTGCAAGCCGTCACCCGTTTTGGCGGACAGCACCAGGCCTGTTGCGTCGGGGACTGCGTTGGCGGCGTCGGCTTTGTTCCACAGGTCGATGACGGGTACGCCTGCAGGCAGGCGTTGTTGCAGGGTGTGGGCAATGTCGGCGTCGGCTTGGGCGTAGTCGGGCTGCTGTATGCGCGTGAGGTCATGCAAAAACAGCACCGCGTCGGCCTGCTCAATCTGGCTCCAGGCACGTTCGATGCCGATTTGTTCGACCTGGTCCACATCGTCGCCTTCGCGCAGGCCAGCGGTGTCGATGATGTGCAGGGGAACGCCCTCGATCTGGATGGTTTGCTGCACCACATCGCGCGTGGTGCCTGCAATCGGCGTCACGATGGCCAGCTCGGCCCCCGCCAGCGCATTGAGCAAGGAGCTTTTGCCTGCGTTTGGCTGTCCGGCAATGACGACCTTGATGCCTTCGCGCAGCAAAGCGCCTTGTCGAGCGCGTTGCATGACCTGTTGCAATTGCTGGTGCAGTCGTGCGAGCTGGCCTTGGGCGTCGGCCTTTTGCAAAAAGTCGATTTCTTCTTCCGGAAAGTCCAGCGTTGCTTCGACAAGCATGCGCAGGTGAATGAGTGCATCGCGCAGGGTGTGTACCTCGCGCGAAAAGTCCCCGGCCAAAGACCGGCTTGCGCTGCGCGCCGCCGCTTCGGTGCTGGCGTCGATCAGGTCGGCAATGGCTTCGGCCTGGGCCAGGTCGATCTTGTCGTTCAAGAACGCACGCTCGGAAAATTCCCCCGGTTCGGCCACGCGCAATCCGGGCAAACAGGTCTTTGCCAGTTGCAGACAGCGTGCCACGAGCAGCTGCAACACCACTGGGCCACCGTGGGCTTGCAGCTCCAGCACATCTTCACCTGTGAAGGAGTGAGGGGCAGGAAAGTACAGCGCCAGTCCGTGGTCAATCGGACTGCCGTCGGCATCGGCAAAGGGCAGGTAAGTCGCCTCGCGGGCCTTCAGTGTTCGACCGAAAAAGGCTTGAACCAACGGCTGCAACGCTTTGCCAGACACACGCACAATGCCGACCGCACCACGGCCTGGAGCGGTAGCAACTGCAACGATGGGATCTTGATGGCGTGCAAGCATGGGGGTTGGATGTGAAACAGGCCGCTTGAGCGGCCTGTGGTTTGCAAGTGTCGTGCTTACTTGAACTTGGGCAGGTTGAACTTGGGCGGTACACCCAGGCGAGTGTTGATCACCCATTGCTGCGCAATGGTCAGCACGTTGTTGGTGATCCAGTACAGCACCAGACCGGCCGGGAAGAAGAAGAACATCACGCTGAAGGCCAGCGGCATGATCCACATCATCTTGGCTTGCATCGGATCAGGCGGAATCGGGTTCAGCGCCGTTTGCACCACGGTGGTCAGGGTCATGACGATGGGCAGGATATAGAAGGGGTCAGGTGCCGACAAGTCGGTGATCCAACCTAACCAAGGGGCATGGCGCATTTCAACGCTGGACAGCAGCACCCAGTACAGCGCAATGAACACCGGGATCTGGATCAGCATCGGGAAGCAGCCACCCATGGGGTTGACCTTTTCCTCGCGGTAGATGCGCAGCATTTCCTGTTGCATTTTTTGCGGATCGCCCTTGAGGCGCTCGCGCATTTCAGTCACCTTGGGGTTGATGGCCTTCATCTTCGCCATGCTGGCGTACGCCTTGGCGTTGAGCCAGTAAAACGCCAGCTTGATGGTCAGCACCAAAGCCATGATCGACCAGCCCCAGTTCTGGATGAAGC
>CAZPTM010000024.1:8160-13188 GCA_964589665.1 uncultured Limnohabitans sp.
AAGTTTTCGCGCTGCACACCCTGATCCAGCAACCAAGCCGAGGCAAAGTAGTGCTGCACCATGGCCACGTAGCCGTTGTCGGACTGTTTGTCCACTTCGGCCTTGCCTTTGGCGATGTCTTCAAAGTCAACCTTGTGGTACTTGTTGGCCTCGGTGTAGATGGCCGGGCCGGTGAAGGTGGAGTAGAACTTGGACTCGCCTTCGGGCTTGTTGCCGTCGCGCACCAGCTGCATGTACAGCTGCGGCTGCACAGCAGTGGCGCTGCTGTTGACGACTTCATTTTTCACGCCAATGGCGTAACTGCCGCGCTTGAACGTGTAGGTCTTGACCAGCTTGATGCCGCCGACCACATCGGACTCGAAGCGAACGGACAGGCTGTCCTGGCCATCTGCCATCCGGCGTTCGCCACTAAAGCGCATGACACTCTTGTGGTTAGGGAAGTCGCCGCCAATCAGGCCGGTTTGGGCCATGTACTGACGCTCTGTGCTGTCATCGAGCAGCACCAAAGGCTTCTTGTCGTTATCCAGCAGTTTGACGAACGAGGTTTGAACGATCGAGCCGCCCTCGGTATCAAAGCGCACGTTGAACAAATCGGTGCTCACCTCGATCAGCTCACGTTTTGCGGTGGGTGCGCTGGCGTTGCCTGGCAACTGCGATGCGCCTGCAGCAGCGCTGGCGGCAGGAACGGAGCCATCAGCCTGCGCAGCTGAAGCTTTGGCTGCTGGCGCAGGTTGGGCAAAGAAGGTGGCCGGGTTGCCGTTGTGAATCTGCCATTTATCCCAGAGCAGGACCATGGAGAAGCCAAAAATCACCCACAGGATGGATCGACGGATATCGTTCATGCGACTACTTACTTTGACGAGGGGTGGGAAAACAAACCAGAGAAAAGCCTGGGCACTTGCTCAGGCACGGGGTCCGGGCCGCCAGCACACCAGGGGTGGCAGCGAACCAATCGGCGAGCTGTGAGATAACTGCCGACGCCAGCGCCGTGCTTTTCGAGCGCCTGCAGAGCATACAGCGAACAGGTGGGTTCAAACCGACAAGCCGAACCCAAACTGGGACTTAGCAGCAACCGGTAGCCGCGCACCAGCGCCATCAAAAAGCGGCGCATCATGCGCCCCCCTTGGGGCAAGCCCGCGTGAACAGCTCCATCAACTCACTGCGCACGGCCATTTTGAGGGCGTCCGAGCTGGCGCTGACAAATTGTTTGCGGTCAAAACCCGCACGCAGGCGCACCACATGGGCGGCTTGCGGCAGGCGTTGTTCAAACAAAGAGCTCACGTTGTAGATTTGCCGTTTGATGGCGTTGCGGGTGACAGCGCGGCGGGCCCAGCGTTTGGGCACCATGGCTCCCATCCACAGCTGGGGAAAGCCAAAAAGGGTCTGCGCCGTCTCCGGTACAGACCCTGAATGGAAAGCTTTTTCGCTGGCGACCTGCGGCTCGGCAGCCCAAACCAGGCGGTGCAAGGCAAAGTGCGCTGTGCGCGATACCGTGCCGCCGGCCAGGGTGGCTTGAAACTGTGGGCGTGTCTTTAAACGCTGCACGGGCAGGCCTGACCCTGATTCAGGGCTGCACAGCAGTGCAGCCACTGACCTTAGACAGCCAGACGCTTGCGGCCCTTGGCGCGGCGAGCGTTGATGACAGCGCGGCCACCACGGGTCTTCATGCGGACCAGAAAACCGTGAGTGCGGGCGCGACGTGTTTTGGAGGGTTGATAAGTGCGTTTCATGATTCTTCTTCCTTTGCCTTCTTTGGGATCAAGAGCGCGCAACGCACCCCGCCCACTTGGCGAAACCATCGATTATCGCAAACTTTTCGCACTGCAGCAATGGCCTCGCTTCAGGTCTCCGGAAATTCCCTGCCCCAAACTCATGAAAACTGGTTTATGATCCCCCTCCAATTGTCAGTTTGGCCTGTGGATAAGCTTTTGATAACTTCCATTGCCAGCAGCAAATAACAAACACAAGTCCACAAAAACAACAACATCATGACCCTGGAATTCTCAGAAACACAAGCCCCCGATGCCGGGCAAGCCTTGTGGGCCGCCAGCCTGGAAATGCTCTCCCGGGACTTGCCCGAACAGCAATTCAACACCTGGATCAAACCCCTGCACGTGCAAGTCAGCGAGGACCTGTCTGGCGTGACGATTTTTGTCGCCAACCGCTTCAAAATGGATTGGATCCGCGCCCAGTATCTGGCCAGAGTCGCGGCTGTGCTGGAAGAAGTCCAGGGTGTTCCTGTGCAAATTGAGTTAGCGCTCACTCCTCGTGAGAATCCTGCCAGACAATCATCTAATGCACGTCCTGCACCCAGTTCTTCGATGGGTTCCGAGCGCCCGTCTGCCGAACTGGACGAACCTGCTTTTCGTCACCGCCTGAACACGGCCCTAACCTTTGAGACTTTGGTCGAGGGCTCGGCCAACCGAATGGCCCGTGCTGCGGCCATGCATGTCGCCTCCGCTCCCGGCCAGCTCTACAACCCTTTGTTCATCTACGGTGGCGTAGGCTTGGGCAAGACGCACTTGATGCATGCCATTGGCAACAAATTGCTGCTGGACAAGCCGGATGCCAAAGTTTTGTACATCCACGCTGAACAATTCGTGTCGGATGTGGTTAAAGCCTACCAGCGCAAGACCTTTGACGAGTTCAAACAGTTCTACCACTCGCTCGATCTCCTGCTGATCGACGATGTGCAGTTCTTCGCCAACAAGGAGCGCACCCAGGAGGAGTTCTTCAACGCCTTCGAGGCGCTGCTGGCCAAGAAGAGCCACATCGTCATGACCAGCGACACCTACCCCAAGGGCCTGACCGACATCCACGAGCGCCTGGTCTCGCGCTTCGACTCCGGTTTGACGGTTGCCATCGAGCCGCCCGAGCTGGAAATGCGCGTAGCCATTTTGATCAACAAAGCCATCAGTGAAGGCAGCGAAATGCCCGAGGAAGTGGCGTTTTTCGTGGCCAAAAACGTGCGCTCGAACGTTCGAGAGCTCGAAGGCGCCCTGCGCAAGATCCTGGCCTACGCACGCTTCAACCAGAAAGAGGTCTCGATACAGCTGGCCCGCGAGGCTTTGCGCGACTTGCTGTCCATCCAGAACCGCCAGATCAGCGTCGAAAACATCCAGAAAACGGTGGCCGATTACTACAAGATCAAGGTCGCGGACATGTACAGCAAGAAGCGTCCGGCCAGCATTGCACGCCCCCGCCAGATTGCCATGTACCTGGCCAAAGAGCTCACCCAAAAGAGCTTGCCCGAGATTGGCGAGAGCTTTGGCGGGCGCGATCACACCACGGTTTTGCACGCGGTGCGCAAAATCGGGGCCGAGCGCCAGCAACTGACCGAGCTCAACCAGCAGCTGCATGTGCTGGAACAGACCCTTAAAGGTTGATGCCTGAGGCAAAAAAAGACCCAAAAACAGGCGAAAATGCAAGCTGACATCAGCCTGCATCCATTAAAGAGGAAGACATGATCGTTCTGAAGGCCACCCAAGACAAATTGCTGTCGGTGCTGCAATCCGTTGCCGGCATTGTCGAGCGCCGTCACACCCTGCCTGTGCTGGCCAACGTGATGATCCGCAAAGCCGGTCATGCCCTGCAGCTGACCACCAGTGATCTGGAAATCCAGATCCGCACCACCACCGAAATGGATGGCGACCCTGGCGACTTCACCACCACGGTGGGCGCCCGCAAACTGATCGACATTTTGCGCACCATGCCTGCAGACCAGACGGTGAGTCTGGAGTCCTCGCAAAGCAAGGTCATCCTCAAAGGTGGCAAATCCAAATTCACGCTGCAAACCTTGCCGGCCGAAGACTTTCCGCTGGTGCAGGAAGCGCCCAGCTTTGGCCCCAAATTCAGCATCCCGCAGAAAACACTCAAGACCCTGCTCAGCCAGGTCTCGTTTGCGATGGCGGTGCACGACATTCGCTACTATCTGAACGGCATTTTGTTTGTCGCCGAAGGCAAAAAGCTGGCACTGGTGGCCACTGACGGCCACCGCCTGGCCTTTACCAGCGCTGTGCTCGAAGAAGAAGTGCCCACCAAACAGGAAGTGATCCTGCCGCGCAAAACCGTGCTGGAGCTGCAGCGTCTGCTGAGCGACAACGACGGCGCCATCGAAATGCAGTTTGCCAACAACCAGGCCAAGTTCAGCTTTGACGGCATGGAGTTCGTGACCAAGCTGGTCGAGGGCAAGTTCCCCGACTACAACCGCGTCATCCCCAAAGGTCACCGCAACAACCTGACCGTGGGCCGCCAGGCGCTGCTGCAGTGTCTGCAGCGCACCGCCATCCTGACCAGCGACAAGTTCAAGGGCGTGCGCCTGAGCCTGGAGCCCGGTACCCTGCGCGTGGCGTCCACCAACGCCGAGCAGGAAGAGGCCGTGGACGAACTCGACATCGACTACAGCGGCGACAGCATCGAAATTGGTTTCAACGTGAGCTACATCATCGACGTGCTGACCAACATGGATCAGGACATGGTGCGTGTGGACCTGCAGGACTCCAACAGCTCCGCCTTGCTCACCATTCCCGAGGACGACAAGTTCAAGTACGTGGTGATGCCCATGCGCATCTGATGCAGGCTGCAAGCAACGCGCGCAAAACCCGCCAGCCCCTGGCGGGTTTTTGACCATTAAAGCGACAGAGAATTTTGACCATGACCGACGAAAACAAGCCCAGCGAAGACGCCTTCACCACCGCCCAGCCCAAGATCGACGCGAATCAAGCGGGCGCCTCCGAAGGCTATGGCGAAGGCGCCATCCAGATCCTTGAGGGCCTGGAAGCCGTGCGCAAGCGCCCTGGCATGTACATCGGCGACACGTCTGACGGCACCGGTCTGCACCACCTGGTCTTCGAAGTCGTGGACAACTCGATTGACGAAGCGTTGGCGGGCCATTGCGACGACATCGTCGTCACCATCCATGCCGACAACTCATTGAGCGTGACGGACAACGGCCGCGGCATCCCGACCGGCGTGAAGATGGACGACAAGCACGAGCCCAAGCGCTCGGCGGCCGAGATCGCGCTGACC
>CAZPTM010000025.1:0-11082 GCA_964589665.1 uncultured Limnohabitans sp.
AAGGTCTGGATGAGCCACGGCGACAAGGTCACCGAGCTGCCCCCCGGCTTCAAGACCATGGCCAGCACGCCCAGCTGCCCGATCGCCGGCATGGCCGACGAGGCGCGTCGCTACTACGCCGTGCAGTTCCACCCCGAAGTCACGCACACGGTGCAGGGCAGGGCGCTGCTGGAGCGCTTTGTGCTGGGCATCTGCGAGGCCAAGCCCGACTGGATCATGGGCAACTACATCGAAGAAGCCGTGGCCAAAATCCGCGAGCAAGTTGGCGATGAAGAAGTCATCCTGGGTTTGTCCGGTGGTGTCGATTCGTCGGTGGCTGCTGCCCTGATCCACCGCGCCATTGGCGACCAGCTGACCTGCGTGTTTGTGGATCACGGCCTGCTGCGCCTGCACGAGGGCGACATGGTCATGGAGATGTTCGAAGGCCGCCTGCACGCCAAGGTCATCCGCGTGGACGCCAGCGAGCTGTTCCTGGGCAAACTGGCCGGGGTGAGCGAGCCCGAGCAAAAGCGCAAGATCATTGGCGGCCTGTTTGTGGACGTCTTCAAGGCCGAAGCTGCAAAATTGAAAGCCGCCGGAAACGGCACCAAAGGTGCGACCTTCCTGGCCCAAGGCACCATCTACCCTGACGTCATCGAGTCCGGCGGTGCCAAGAGCAAGAAGGCCGTGACCATCAAGAGCCACCACAACGTGGGTGGCCTGCCCGAGCAGCTGGGCCTGAAACTGCTGGAGCCGCTGCGCGACCTGTTCAAGGACGAAGTGCGCGAACTCGGCGTGGCCCTGGGACTGCCGCGCGACATGGTCTACCGCCACCCCTTCCCGGGGCCGGGCCTCGGCGTGCGCATTTTGGGCGAAGTCAAAAAGGAATACGCCGACCTGCTGCGCCGCGCCGACGCGATCTTCATCGAAGAGCTGCGCAACACCATCGACAGCCACAGCGGCAAGAGCTGGTACGACCTGACCAGCCAGGCCTTCACCGTCTTCCTGCCGGTGAAAAGCGTGGGCGTGATGGGCGACGGCCGCACCTACGACTATGTGGTGGCCTTGCGCGCCGTGCAGACCAGCGACTTCATGACCGCCGACTGGGCCGAGCTGCCGTATGCGCTGCTCAAGAAGGTGTCCGGGCGCATCATCAACGAGGTGCGCGGCATCAACCGCGTGACCTACGATGTGAGCTCCAAGCCGCCAGCCACGATTGAGTGGGAATGATCAACAAGGCACCTTCGGGTGCCTTTGTTTTGCTACATTCAAGCCATGTACTTGCCCCGTCAATTCGATCACCCAGAGCATGCGGCCACGCTCATGCGCGAGCACCCGTTCGCCAGCTTGGTCACGACCGATGACAGTGGTTTTCCGTTGGTGACGCACCTGCCGCTCAAGTTGGCGGAGGAGGGCGGTCAGCCCGCTGTGCTGCTGGGCCATTGTGCCAGGGGCAATCCGCTGTGGGGCTATTTGCAAAAGCGCCCGCTGGCTTTGGCCAGTTTCATGGGGCCACAGGCCTATATGTCGCCCAAGGTGTATGCGGACCAGCAGCGCGTGCCCACCTGGAGTTACCTGGCAGTGCAGGCCAAGGTTGAGGCCCGTTTGCTGGAGGGCGATGCGGCCAAGGACGCCATGCTCAAGCAGCTCATTGCCGACCATGAGCCTGCTTATGCAGACCAGTGGCGCAGCCTGCCCGAGGACTATACCCACAAGATGCTGAACGCCATCGTGGCGTTTGAGTTGCGCATTGTGGACCTGCAATGCGCCGTCAAGCTCAACCAGCACCGGCCCGAGGCGCACGCAGCCATGCATGCGGCTTATGCGGAGGGCTCGGAAAAGGAACAGGCCCTGGCCGCCTGGATGCGCAAGTTGGGGCTGGTGTGAGCGAAGTCCATTTCAGTGACGAACATTGGATGCGTCTGGCGCTGGAGCAGGCCCACCATGCCGCCGCTTCTGGCGAGGTGCCTGTGGGCGCAGTGGTCGTTAAAGACGGCCAGCTGCTGGCCACGGGCCGCAACGCTCCAATTGCTGGCCACGACCCGACCGCCCACGCCGAAGTGGTCGCGCTGCGCGAAGCGGCAAGGCTGCTGGGCAATTACCGGCTGGAGGGCTGCACCTTGTATGTGACGCTGGAGCCTTGCCCCATGTGCAGCGGCGCCATGCTGCACGCCCGGCTGGACCGGGTGGTCTATGGTGCGGCCGACCCCCGCACCGGCGCTGCGGGTTCGGTGATCAATTTGTTTGCCCAAAGTGCGCTCAACCACCAGACCCAGGTGTTGGGTGGGGTGCTGGCCGAGGCCTGCGGCGACGTGCTCAAGGCCTTTTTCAAGCCACGGCGCATCAACACCAACCCATTGCGCGAAGATGCCTTGCGCACGCCAGATTCGGCTTTTGCTGCGCTGGCGCCCATGCCGGGGCAATGGCTGGAGTGGACAGACCTGCAGGCTCCTGACGCGGACACCCAAGGCCTTCGCCTGTGTGCGCTGGACACGGGCCCAAGCGATGAGCCACGAGCGACGCTTTGGATACACGGGCCTCAAGGCTGGTCTCAAGGCTGGCACAGCGCCTTGCTGGCAAGCCCAAAGGGGCGCCACCTGGTGCCGGACTTGTTGGGTTTTGGCCGCAGCGACAAGCCCAAAAAAGAAGCTTTCCATCAACCCGATGTTCATGCCCAGGTGTTGCATGCGCTGTGCAACAAGCTCTCGCTTGCGCAGGTGCAACTGCAGGGCACCCACGACAACCAGGCCTTGCTGTTGGCACTGCAAGCCTTGCAACCCGAACGCTACAGTTTGCTGCCCGCTATGGCGCAAACTTGGGCCAACCCTGCGTTGCCAGATGCGCCTTATCCAGACAAAGGCTACCGCGCCGGCCCGCGTGCATTGACCCGGCTTTGGGTTCGCGAGCCTGCAGATCGTTAAAAGAAAGTCATCGTTTCATGGCACACATTTATGTTTTTTCCCCATCTAGCGCGGTGCGCGACAAGGCGGCGTTTCGGCGTGGCATCAAACGCCTGCAGGCCATGGGCCACGAGGTCGAGGTTGACGAGGCCGCGCTGACCAGCCAGATGCGTTTTGCGGGGGACGACGCCACACGCATCGCCGCTGTTGGGCGCGCTGCTGCCAGCGGCGCAGACGTGGCGCTCATTTCCCGTGGCGGCTACGGCCTCACGCGCATCTTGCCGGGCTTGCCCTACAAAGCCATTGCCAAAGCCATCGACAAAGGCACGCAGTTTGTGGGCCTGAGCGACTTCACCGCCTTCAACCTGGCGGTGCTGGCCAAGACAGGGCGCATCACCTGGCAGGGCCCGGCGCTGGGCGAAGACTTTGGCACCGCCGAAGAACCCGACGACATCATGCTCGCCTGTTTTGACGATTTGCTGCAGGACCAAGGGGAGGGCGCGGGCTGGCAACGCCCCAAATCCGATTCTGCCGTTCAAGCCAAGGCCCACGACGCCGTGCTGTGGGGCGGCAACCTGACGGTGCTCACCAGCCTGCTGGGCACGCCGTATTTCCCGGCCATCGACAAAGGCGTGCTGTTTCTGGAGGACATTGGCGAGCATCCATACCGCATTGAACGCATGCTCACGCAGCTGCTGCATGCGGGGGTATTGACCCGCCAAAAAGCCATTGTTTTGGGCCAGTTCAGCAATTACAAACTCGTGCCGAGGCACGACAAAGGGTTCAAGTTAAGCACAGTGGTGGACTGGCTGCGCAGTCAAATCAAGAACCCTGTGCTGACCGGGTTGCCCTTTGGCCATGTGCCCACCAAGGTGCTCTTGCCGGTGGGGGCCAAAGTGGACTTGGTGACCGAAGGGCGCGACGCCCTCATGGTTTGGGGTCACATCTGATTCAGCTGATTCAGGGATTGATCCACCAGACGTAAAGCGCTGTACCGGCCAGCAAGCTCAGCAGCGGGTGCTTCAAACGCCACTGCAAACCCATGGTCAGCGCCACGGCAGCCATTTCGGGCCAAGGCAGGCCGCCATGGCCTTGACTGCCGCCGCGCATGGCGTGCATCAGTAAAAGCATCATGATGGCCAAGGGTAAAAACCGGCCCATGCGCTCGATCAGCGGGTGCGACTGCAGCCACCGTGCGGCCACAAAAGGCAGACCTCTTAAGCCAAAGGTGATGGCTCCCATGATCAGAAGCGCCCACAAAGCATGGCTCTGGTTCATGGTGTGCTCACTGGTTTAGGCTGAATAAAGACAGCAGCCAGCACGCAAAGGCCAATCGCGATCGACAGGGCCTGTTGCTGGCTGATGGCCAACGCCACCGCATAAGCGGGCAGCGCCACCAGCACCGGCCAGGCCGAGCTGCGATGGCGCCATTGTTCTGTTGCCAAAACCGCAAACAAGCAGGCCAGCACAAAGTCCAGACCTTTCAGGCTCAATTGCGCCTGAGCACCGATCACAGCGCCAAGCAAAGTGCCCAGCACCCACCAGAGCTGGTTGAGCGCGGTCAGCAGGAACATTTTTTGGGGTGGCGTGTCTGCGGGCAAAGTTGTTAGGACGGAATAGGTTTCATCGGTCAGGCCAAAGACCATGTACAGGCGCATCAAACCCTTGGGTGGAAAACGTTGCAACAGCGACAGCCCGTAAAACACATGCCGCAGGTTGATCACCAGGGTGGCCAATGCGATGCTTGCGTAAGACGCGCCAGCCACCAACATCGGGATCATCATGTATTGGGCGGCACCCGCATAAATAACCACGCTGGACAGCACGGCCAACCAGGTGGGCGCACCCGCTTGCACAAACAAAAAACCAAACACCGCGCCCAAGGGGATGTAGCCCATGGCCACAGGCAGGGTCAGGGCGCTCAGTGGCAGATGTGCCTTGGATGAACTCAGTGCCATCTGCTCAACTCCATCGATGACTTAACATAATATACATCGTATAAAGTCATGGTCATCAGTATTGCATGGGCTGGTTGGGCTCATCCGGCCATTGCGGATGCTCAAGCGTCTTCTCCAGAATCTTTCGGGCATCAGGACGCGCACCTTGGCGTGCAAAGTCCAGCGCTGTCAGGCCCATCTGGTTTTTCAATTCAGGATTTGCACCAGCCTGAAGAAGCAATTGCACGCATTCGGGGCTGCCGTAACGCGCAGCCATCATGAGCGGCGTTGTGCCGTTGGGCGAAGCTGCGTTCAAATCAGCGTCATGTGCCAAAAGAATGGCCAAAATCTCTGCATTTCCACCTGTAGCTGCGTAATGCAGCGGCGTCCAACCAGGTTTGTTGATTGCGGCTCCACGTTTGATCAGCTGATCCACCAAGGGCGCTTGACCTTTGAGCGCAGCCATCATCAAAGCCGATTCTCCCTGCGGATTGGACAGGTTGAGATCGGTCCGTGGGTCAGAAATCAATGCTTGTGCAGCTTTGTAGGACTCTTGCCGTATGGCATAGATCAAGGCCGGTTGAGCAGTCTCGGAGACGGTGTTGGGGTCGAATCCTTCACTCAAGAGTTGCCGTGTTGAGTAGGCGTCATCGCGAAGAACAGCGCGAAAAAAATCCACATATGCACCAGCGTTTGCAGTCGAGTAAATGAAAATAAATCCAATTAAAACAACGCACTTTTTAAAATATCTAAAGCAATACATCGCTTTAACTTTCAGCATTAACGCGATCAAACAAGCGTAAAAAGTTCTGGCTGGTCTGTTCCCCGATTTCTGGCACTGTGCAGCCCCTCAACTCAGCAATCATGGACGCCACATAGGGCACCAAGGCCGGGGTATTGGTCTTGCCCCGGAACGGGACGGGGGCCAAATAAGGGCTATCGGTCTCGATCAACAAACGGTCAGCCGGGACAAATTTGGCCACTTCCTTGAGTTCGACCGCGCTTTTAAAGGTCACGATGCCCGACAAAGAAATGTAGTACCCAAGATCTAAAGCAGCTCGTGCCACCTCGCGGGTTTCCGTAAAGCAATGGAACACGCCGCAGGCACTGGCCGCATCGCCACACTCGCCCTCTTCCCGCAAAATGGCCAAGGTGTCGTTGGAAGCCTCGCGGGTATGGATGATCAGCGGCAACTTTTCTTGCCGTGCTGCACGAATGTGGGTACGAAAACGCTCACGCTGCCACTCCATGTCTGCAATGGTTCGCCCACCTTTGCGCTCATCCATTTGGTAGTAATCCAGCCCCGTTTCGCCGATACCCACCACCCGTGGCAATCGGCTGCGGCTCACCAGGTCGTCAAATGTGGGCTCCTGCACGCCCTCGTTGTCGGGGTGCACACCCACGGTGGCCCACATGTGGGGGTGATCCAGCGCGAGTTGATGCACCTGCGGAAAGTCTTCCAGCGTGGTGCTGATGCACAGCGCACGGGTGACCTGCGCGTCTTTCATGTCCTGCAAGATTTGGGGCAGGCGCTCTTGCAGTTCAGGGAAATTAAGGTGGCAATGGGAATCGGTAAACATGCAATCAGGCTTTGGAGCTCAGGGTTTGCTGCGCGTCGCTGACCAGCGCTTCGAGCATCAAACCCGCGTTAAATGGGTGTTCGGCGGTGCGCAGGCTTTGCTGCAGGCGTTTGTACCAGTCGCCCAAGGTGCGCAAACTGGCCTGGGTGGCAGGCAGCGCCTCGGCACTGAAATACCGTGGCGCTGCACCTGACTGAACCAACACCAGGTCGTGCGCCACCTTCATCAAGGCCTGCACTTGCTGGCTGGGGCTCAGGTCGGCCAAATGCTGAATCTGGCCGTGAAGCAAGGCTTTTGGCAAAGCCGTCCACCAGCTGCTGCTGCGGCCCTGGCGCGCTTCGTCCAGTGCATCTTCGGGGCGCTGCCCCATCAGGCTCAACAAACGCGCCGCCTCCTCGGCAGGTAAATCCTGGGCCTGCAACCAGCTCAGGGCTTCGGCCTGCTGCGGCCACTGCAAAGTATGCGAGAGGCAGCGGCTGCGAATGGTGGGCAACAAGACCTGGGCGTTTTCGCAGGCCAGCACAAAGCGCACATTGCCCGGCGGCTCTTCCAGCGTTTTGAGCAGGGTGTTGGCCGCAATCGCATTCATGCGTTCGGCGGGGTACACCACCACCACTTTGCCGCGACCTCGCGCATCGGTGCGCTGGCTGAATTCAACTGCATCGCGCAGCGCATCCACACGGATTTCCTTGCTGGGCTTGCGCTCTTTTTTGTCGATTTTGTCTTGCGCTTCGGACGACAACGGCCAGCCCAGCTCCAGCATGGTGGTCTCGGGCATGAGCATGAGCAAATCGGCATGGGTGTGCACATCGATCGCGTGGCAGCTGTCGCAATGCCCGCAGGCACCATGGGGCCCCGGTTGCTCGCACAGCCAGGCACGCGCCAAGGCCAGGGCCAGGGCGTAGTGCCCGAGTCCGCTGGGGCCTTGCAGCAGCCAGGCGTGTCCGCGCTGCTGAAGCAACTGGCCCACTTGCCGTTCAATCCAGGGCGCTTGCACCGCATCGCTCATGAGGCCGTCCCCTGCCCTTGATGCGCTTGCCACCACTGTTGCAAACCTGTCAGTACTTGCTGGCGCACAAGCTCGACGGTTTGTCCGGCATCGACTTTCAAAAACCGTTGCGGCTGCGCCTGCATGCGGCGGTCATAGCCCGCACGCACCGCTTCAAAAAACGATTGGGGCTGCGCCTCGAACTTGTCGGGCACACGGGCGCTGGCCAGGCGCTGAGCGGCAATGGCCGGATCCAGGTCGAACCACACGGTCAAATCGGGTTGGCGAATCGCGCCGTCAGCTTGGCGCTGCACCATGGCCTCCAGCTGCTGGAGCGTGGCCCAGTCAAACCCCCTGCCCCCGCCCTGGTAGGCAAACGTGGCATCGGTAAAGCGGTCACACAAAACCACCGCTTGCCGGGCCAGGGCTGGCTCAATCACTTGCACCAGGTGTTCGCGCCGGGCGGCAAACATGAGCAAAGCTTCGGTCAGCGGGTCCATCGCATCGTGCAGCAAGTGTTGACGAAGTTGCTCTGACAAAGGGGTGCCCCCCGGCTCGCGGGTCAGGACCACTTCGCGCGACTGCGCCTGCCACCATTGGGCAATGGCTTCGATGTGGGTGGACTTGCCGGCCCCATCGATGCCTTCAAAACTGATGAAAAGACCGTGCTTCATGGGTGCATTGTCGCAGCTGGCGCGTCAATCGGACGCCTTCAGCCCGCGTTGGTAACGGTTGACTGCACGATTGTGCTCATCGAGCGAAGCGCTGAAGGCGCTGGTGCCATCACCCCGCGCCACAAAGTACAGGGCATTGGAGTCTGCTGGTTGCACCGCTGCCCATAGCGCTGCCTTGCCGGGCATGGCAATGGGTGTGGGCGGCAGGCCTGCACGGGTGTAGGTGTTGTAGGGGGTGTCGGCCAATAAATCGGCCTTGCGCAAGTTACCGTCGAATGCCGAGCCCAAGCCATAAATCACGCTGGGGTCGGTTTGCAACCGCATGCCGATGCGCAGACGGTTGTTGAAAACACTTGAAATCATGGCCCGGTCTTGTGGGCGTCCGGTTTCCTTTTCAATGATGCTGGCCAGGATCAAAGCTTGCTCGGGCGTTTGTACGGAAGCAGCCGCCGTGCGTGCCGCCCAAGCTGCAGCCAGATGTTTGTCCATGGCATGCATGGCGCGGCGCAACAAGGCCAGCTCGCTGCTGCCCTTGGCATAGCTGTAGGTGTCGGGGTAAAACTGTCCTTCAGGGTGAACATTCGGGCGACCCAGCGCTTGCATCAGGGCTTCGTCACTCAAATCCTGGCTGTCGTGTTTGAGGTCTGCGGTCCGCGCCAGCGCCTGGCGCACTTGGCGCCAGCTCCAGCCTTCGATCAGGCTCAGGGTTCGCAGGCTTTCTTCGCCGCGGGCCAACATGCGCGTCAGTTTCATCGGGGTGGTTCCCGCCGGAATTTCATAGCCACCGGCGCGCAAGTTCCTGGCTTGACCCGACAAGCGAAACCACCACCACAGCAACTGCGGCTGTACCTGTACACCCGCATCGGCCACAGCTTGGGCAATGACCGCTGGCCGCGTGCCGGGTTCGATGCTCAAATCCACGCTGGAGCTGCCTGCAGGCAGTCGCAAAGGGCTATATGCCCACCACAGCAAGGCCGCGCCCAACGAGACGCTGACGACCAGCATCAACCCCACCATACGTTTAAAAAACGTCCTCACCTGAACCTCTTTTTATCGGTTTTGTCATGGCCCGACCGGCGGTCAGGCTTTGCATGGAGGATCATAATTCAGGCATTGCTTTTTCTGTTGCCCTTGCTGCCCCTACCCATGACCGACTTGCCCGAACTGCCCAAGACCTTGCCCGAAGGTGTGTGCCCCCTGTCTGACTGGGGCGTGATCGAAGCTGTGGGCCCTGAGGCTGCCGCTTTCTTGCACAACCAGCTGAGCAACGATGTGTTGCTGTTGCCCGTGGGACAAGCCCACCTGGCGGCCTGGTGCAACGCCAAAGGTCGTATGCAAGCGAGCATGTGGGTGCTCAAAACATCCCCCGAGTCGGTTTTGTTGGTGCTCTCGCGAGACCTGCTGGCACAGACCCTCAAGCGCTTGTCCATGTTTGTGATGCGCAGCAAAGTCAAACTCGCCGACGTCAGCGCCCTGTGGCAGCTGCACGGCTTGTTGGGCACTGCGGCCCAGCCCCCGGGGCTGGAGCCCGGCACACCCGGCCAGGCTTGGTCGGGCGATGGTGGCGTTTGGGGCCTGGAGTTGCACCCGGCAGTACTGGGACAAATTCGTGTGGCCCGCGCGCTGCGCCTGAGCCCTGTTGGCCAGGCTGTGCCTGCGGGCCAGCACACCACCGCCGAAACCTGGTCTTGGTGCGAAGTGCTCAGCGGCGTCCCCCTGTTGACTGCGCCCTTGTTTGAGCTGTTTGTGCCGCAAATGCTGAACTACGAAAGCGTGGGTGGCGTGAACTTCAAAAAAGGTTGCTACCCCGGCCAGGAAGTGGTGGCGCGCAGCCAGTTTCGCGGCACGCTCAAACGCCGCATGGCCCGAGTGCACAGCCCGGTCGCCTTGCAAGCCGGGCAAGACGTGTTCACCGCTGCCGACCCCGAGCAGCCTTGCGCCACCGTGGTGCAGTGCGCGGCCCGACCCGACGGCGACGGCTTTGATGCACTGGTCAGCGGCACACTCGAGAGCATGAACACCGGCTGGCACGCGGGCGCCAGCACCGGCCCTGCCCTGAGAATGCTGGCCCTGCCCTACCCCCTGCTTGAAGACATTTGATTGCCACGGCCCTTCGGGCCTCGCAATGACTTCATTTCCGTCATCGCGAGCAAAGCGTGGCGATCTTTACAGCTCACGCACCATGTTGATGTGCGCGATGCCGGCTTCCTCGTAAACGCTGCCCTGCACGCTGTACCCGGCACGTTTGTAAAAACCTTCAGCGCTGCACTGCGCGTGCAAGATCACCTCGCGGTCACCGCGTTCGCGGGCGGCTTCCATCAGGGCATCCAGCACCTGGCGGCCTAGCCGTGTTCCCCGCATCTGTTTTTGCACCGCCATGCGGCCAATGCGGCCGACACCCGGCGCGTGCACGAGCAGCCGCCCCGTCGCCAGAGCCTTGCCCATGCGGTTCACAGCCACCGCGTGGATGGCGGTGGCATCGTCCTCATCCCACTCCATGTCGGCAGGCACTTTTTGTTCCTGCACAAACACCTGCTGGCGCAAGGGACTGGCCAGTTTTTGCAGGTCGTGCCAGCTGCCAACATGCAGCTCCACCATGGTGTCACCGCGCTCGTAGGCCTCGAGTAGATCGCGCAATGCAGGCGCAATCGGCTGAGACTTTTTGGCCACCGGGTCGGCATACACATACACCAGCTCGCTGGTGATCAGCAGTTCATCGCCCCGGAAAATCGCCCCGACAAAAGTCATGGACGAGTTGCCAATGCGGTCGCAACGCATGCACACGTCCAGAAAATCGTCCATCTCCGCGCTGGCGTGGTATTCAACGCTGGCTTTCTTGACGTACAAATCGCCGCCCAGCGCGTGCATGGTTTCGGCGTAAGGCATAGCCAGCGCACGCCAGTAGTCGGTCACAGCGGTGTCGAAGTACATCAGGTAGTGGCCGTTGAACACGATTTGCTGCATGTCCACCTCGACCCAGCGCACGCGCAGGCGATGAGAAAAACGGAAGTCTTGTCGTTTCAT
>CAZPTM010000025.1:11182-13092 GCA_964589665.1 uncultured Limnohabitans sp.
CGCCAGTCGTCGCGGTCGGCCTCGTCGATGTAGTGGTCAAAGAACCATTCAATGGTGCTGGTGTCCAGCAAAAAGCCTTTGCCAAAGGTGTGGTGCGAAGTCAGGTTGCTGCGACCCGTGCAGCCGGGGTAGAAGAGCAATTGCAGCGCCAAATCAATGCCTGCATCCCGCGCCATTAAAGCGCACACGGCTGCGAGCGTGCCGCCTGCACTGTCGCCGCCTACGGCGATGCGGCTGGTATCCAGCCCCAGCGCGGCACCCTGCGCTTGGAGCCACAGCAAGGTATCCCAAGCATCGTGCTGCGCTGTTGGAAAACGGTGCTCGGGGGCCAGGCGGTAGTCCAGCGACACCACCGCACAGTGGCCATGGCGGCTCAGCTGACGGCACAACACATCGTGCGTGGTCAGGCTGCCCACGGTGAATCCGCCACCGTGAAAATACAAGAGCACAGGTAAAGCCGCATCACTGTGGGGGGCGTAAAGCCGGGCCTGACAGGTGTGTCCATCTCGCACGGGAATGCGAATGTCCTGCACCCGGTCCACCTTGGGCGGGGGCTGCAGGTCCAACATGGGCCCGCCCATGTCATAAAAAGCGCGAGCTTGCTGCGCCGTTAAAGCCTCCATCGGTGGTCGACCTGCACGAGCAATACGCTCAATGAGCAAGCGCACAGACGGTGCCAGCAAGGAATGGGGGTTGGTGTGGTGAGAGCTCATGCCTTATCGCCAACGTGACCGCCACTGCGTCAAAACCGCGTGTAACGGGTCACAATGTTTGGCATCGTACAACGCGCGGAGACAAGCCATGTCCAACATCTTCTACATCACCCAGATCCAGATCGACTTTGGTGCGCTGGCACTGCTCAAAGCCGAGTGCGAGCGTGTGGGAATCCAGCGCCCCTTGATCGTGACCGATGCGGGCGTGAAAGCGGTGGGCATCCTGGACAAGGCGCTTGCCGCCCTGCCCGGCGTGAAGGTCAGCGTGTTCGACCAGACCCCCTCCAACCCGACCGAAGCCGCTGTGCGTGCGGCTGCAGCCATTTACAAGCAGGACGGCTGCGATGGCCTGATCGCGCTGGGCGGCGGCAGCAGCATCGACTGCGCCAAGGGCGTGGCCATTGCCGCCACCCACGAAGGCCCGCTCAAGACCTACGCGACCATCGAGGGCGGTTCGCCCAAAATCACCGACCGGGTGGCGCCCCTGATTGCGGTGCCCACCACGGCGGGTACGGGCAGCGAAGTGGCGCGCGGCGCCATCCTCATCGTGGACGATGGCCGCAAGCTGGGTTTTCACAGCTGGTTCATTGTGCCCAAAGCTGCCATCTGCGACCCCGAACTCACCCTGGGCCTGCCACCCGTGCTCACCGCCGCCACCGGCATGGACGCCATTGCGCACTGCATGGAAACCTTCATGGCCGCACCGTTTAACCCGCCCGCCGACGGCATTGCGCTTGACGGTCTGGCCCGGGGCTGGGCGCACATCGAACGCGCCACCACCCATGGTCAGGACCGCGACGCCCGCCTGAACATGATGAGCGCCAGCATGCAAGGCGCCATGGCCTTCCAGAAGGGCCTGGGCTGCGTACACAGCTTGAGCCACAGCCTGGGCGGCGTGAACCCGCGCCTGCACCACGGCACCCTGAACGCCATGTTCCTGCCCGCCGTGGTCAACTTCAACGCCGCAGCTGAATCGGTGCAAAAAGAAAACCGCCTCAATCGCATGGCGCAAGCTATGGGCCTGCAAAGCGGCAGCGATATTCCCGACGCCATCAAGGACATGAACGCCCGCCTGGGCCTGCCCACCGGTCTGGGCGCCATGGGCGTGACCGAGGGCTTGTTCGATCAGGTCATTACCGGGGCGCTGGCCGACCACTGCCACAAGACCAACCCGCGCATTGCCAGCGCGGAGGAATA
>CAZPTM010000026.1:0-12914 GCA_964589665.1 uncultured Limnohabitans sp.
GCGTCCATCTAATGAAATGGCACTGCAAATTGCTGACGGCGCAACCGTTTCACAGATCATCGAGCCCTTTGCCTTGCCAGCGAAATTGGTGCATCTCGTCCTGGTTAACGGTCACTATATTGCGCCTGAACAGCGTATGACGCACACACTCGTCGATGGCGATGTGCTGGCCATTTGGCCGCCTATTGCCGGCGGTTGACGTTGCTTCCCTAACGACAGATGCAGTCGTACTATCCAGAATCATTTGAACGGGACATGTCCTGTACGGAGGTGGAGTGGTTGGCGTGGTTGCCTAAAGCCATGGGTGATCATGAGTGGCAGCAATCTGGACAGACCGTGCACGTACACCTCCAAGGTGGTGGGCATTTGCACATTGAATGGAGGCATCTGCCCCCCAGAACCATTGCCCTCATGCGTCTGCCTCGCATGGGCATAGCGTTTCGCTTTGAAGAGGCCAGTGAGGAATCTCGCATGCATTTCATGCGGCGCTTTGATTTGACGACCCAACGAGGGGGTGGCTGAGGCCGAGCGCGAATTCAGAGCCTCAAAAGGTTGACAGCATCTGGGACAGGGCAGGCCACTGAGTGCCCGCGCCGGCAATAAGCGCCAGAACCAGAATCCACCACCATGTCGATTGACCTTGAGCAACTTGTTTCTCGGGGGTTCGCGCTTGGGGAACAGATGTCGTCATTGGTTTCTGTGCTTTCACGGGTTCAACCTCGCAATCTGCAGAGGCGGAGATCAGCCGGGGGACGGTGATGTCCTCAGCGCGGGCAACAATCGCAGGTTGAGTTGCCGCCTGCACCTGGGCGGGTACCAAGGTACGAACATTGGTAGCGGTTGTCTGGCTGGAACAGCCAGGACCGGAGGCGATCGCGTCCCAGTCTTCACCCAGAAGCTTGGCTACACGACGCTTGGCATGGAGAGCGAAGTCAGCGGTGTAAAACAAAGTGTTGGCTCCCGACTCCAGCTCGTAGAGTTGGGCCAAGGAAATACAGGCCTGCGTTGCCAGCTCAGCGGGATTTCTGCCTTGCTTCATACGTACTTGGCGCAGACACTGCCCGTGCGGGTCGTGTGTGCCTTGCGTCTGGTTGCCAAGCAAAAGCAAGGCTTCCTGATTAGCTTGCGACAAGGGGCGCGATTGGAGTTGACCTTTGATGGACATACGGCGTGAGGGGCGCTCTTCTGGAAGGGGAATGAGTTTCAGGAGATTCGACATGCTGCAACGACTCCAACCATGTAGGCGTGAAGCCACTCTTCGCTGAGCGGCTTGTGGATGATTTGAATGCTTCCAGGGCTGGCCTGACTGGCAGCCTCACTGGTGGCCAAATCTTTTTCCTGAGTAATGAGGACAATTGGTAAAGCGCCGAGACCCTTGTTATTGAAGTTCACAATAGCCTGAAGCGTCTTTTGCTGCTCGACCAGAGGCATGTTCAGCTCGACGACCATCAAATCAGGACGGACGTTGGAGAGGTCCAACAAGGCTTCGGTCACGGATTCGAACATGCTCAGCGCGATAGGTAGCTTCCAAAGAGGCAAGGCGGAATTCAGTTTGCCCAAGAGCTTGGTGTTTTCTGAGACGAGCGTGACTTGCGCTTGAGTGCGTGGCAAGCGTGTGGGACCATCGCTACGACGCGAGAAGCCTTGGTAATTAACGACGGATTTGCGTGAAATGCGGCGATGCCCACCACGCGTTTTCCAGGCGACCAATTCGTTTTGATCAACCAGGGTTTGGACCAATGTCGTTGATAAGCCCAGCAGCCGTGCAGCTTCTGCAGTGCTCAAGTATTCAGGCATGGGTTCAGTTACCTGAATTGGTTTAACGACCGGGGGAATGCTATTGGCTTTGTTCATGAGAGTCTCCAGCAAAATCAACGTTCCCGAAGTGCCGTGGTGACACTTTGCAAAGGACGGAAGATGTATTCCAGAACGGTCTTTTGACCGGTCTTGATTTCCACATTGGCTGTCATGCCAGGTGTTGGGTTGAGCGCTTGACCATGACGGACTTGGCCTGCGTTTTTGATGCGTACCAAAATGCGGTAAAGACCTTCTTGCAGTTCGCTGGGTACGCCTGGGCGTCGGTCTTTTTCATTGCGCAAGGTATCAGGGCTGATGAACTCCACCACACCATCGAGTCCGCCGTATTTGTTGAAGTCATAAGCAGTCAGCTTGACAACAGCAGCTTGCCCTTGTTTGAGGAAAGCCACCTCGGCTGGTTTGACGTAAGCCTCGACGAGCATTTCGTCATCCGTAGGTACGATTTCCATGATGGGTTGTCCCGCCTGAATGACGCCCCCGACGGTCGTGATCTGGACATTTTTCACTACACCTTTCATGGGTGATGTGATGGTGGTGCGCAAGTACGCATCTTCACGGGCGGATGCATTTTCCTTGGTTTGAGACAGCTCGGTGTTCACACGCACCAGCTCATTGTTGGCATCTGTGATGTAGCGGTTTTGCCTGTCTGCGCGTTGCCCCATCAGCTCGGATTGCTGACGACGCAGGCGCAGCAACTCCACCTCGGACATGACGCCTTTTTCCACCATCGGTGTGGTCAAGGCCAGTTCCCGCATGGTGGCGGATATGGAGATGTCCAAGGCCCTGACAGACTCCTGCAAGGCCCTGCGGCGGGCTTCATAGGCTTGTGTTTCCTGGCGGATGAGGTCTTTCTCGTTGGCGATTTCTTCCGGAAAACGCAATGGCATGCCGTAAGCCTCGGCTTTAAGGCGAGACGACAGGGCCAGCAAGCCCAGGTATTTTTCACGTGCCTCTCGATACACGGCGCCCGAACGCGCACTGTCGATACGCAGGAGCACATCGCCCTTTTCCACCACTGAGCCTTCACGCACCAGCAGTTCATTGAGTACACCGGAGTCCAGGCTCTGGATGATTTGCTCGCGACTGGTGGGTATCACCTTGCCCTGCCCAACAGTGATTTCGTCGAGCTCGAAAAATGCTGCCCATGACAGAGCCAGCACCAATGCGGCACCAATCACTCGTATCAGGATTTGGCTGGCCCTGCGCTCATCGTCTTCGACGGTGGGAAGGCCAATTTTGGTCGTACTCAAGGTGCTCATGCGGCCTTCCTGACAATGGCTTCGCTCTTGGCCGCCACGGAGACAGGCGCAGTCTGGTTGACCCCGATACCTTTGGAGAGCATATCGATCATTTGTTGCTTGGGACCTTTGGCAACACATTGGCCAGCATCAATGACGGCAATCTCGTCGACCCACTCCAGCAGCTGCGGACGGTGTGTGGACACGAGCAACGTTTTGTCTTTGAGCCAGGCCTTGATGACGGAGATCACGCGTGCTTCGGTGTTCTGGTCCATGCTGGCTGTGGGCTCATCCATGAACACAATGCGCGGGTTGCGAAGCATCATGCGGGCAATGGCCAGCATTTGGCGCTGTCCCCCGGACAGGCCGCCGCCTGCTTCGCTGATGGGCATATCCAAGCCCAAGGGGTGAGCGGCAACCAGGTCATACATCTGCAGGGTTTTGAGTACTTCTGCTATCCGGGCGTCCGTGATCCAGCTGTCTGAGAGCACCAGGTTTTCACGCAGCGTGCCCATGAAAAGCTGAGGGTCTTGCCCAACATAGCCGATGCGATGGCGAACCTCGCTGGGCTCAATTTGTTGGAGTTCCAAGCCATCCAAACGAACGCTGCCTGCACCAGGTGTGTACAAACCTGCCATCAGACGCAGTAGCGTGCTCTTGCCGCTGCCAATGCGGCCCAGCAAAGCGAGCTTCTGCCCTGCAGGTACGGACAGGGACAGCTTCTTGATGACAGGAATCTTGTGTTCAGAGGGATATGCAAACTCGAGTTCTTGCGCATCGAGCTGACCTTCCACAAGTTCAGGCGTGAGGTAGTTGCGCTCGTGTGTTCGATCGCGCGGACGCTTCATCAGCCCATCCAGTGTTTCCAAGGAGGTTTTGGCTTGTTGATAGCGAGAGGCCAGGGACATGACGCTCGACAGCGGAGACAAGGCCCTGCTTTCCAGCATGACGCAAGCGATCAAGCCACCCAGGGTCAGTTGGTTGTCGTGGATCATGTACACGCCCATCACCACCATGCCCACCGTTACCAGTTGCTGAATGGTGGCGGACATACCCATGATCATGTTGGTCAACGCACGCATTTGTTTGTAGGACTCAGAGCCTGCAAGGTTGGAGGCCTCCCAACGACGTTGCAGATAGCTTTCGGCGTTGTGGGCCTTGAGCAACTCCATGTTGAGCACTGCTTCGACCAACACACTTTGTTTGTCGCCAGACTCTTTCATGTTTTGGCGAATCGCACGCATCAGAGGTTTTTGGGCAAGCAATCCGGCGATGACCAGAACCGGAACGGCAACCGCAGGCAACAGCACAATCGGGCCACCGATGACTGCAATCAACGCCAGAAACATCAATACAAAAGGCAGGTCAGCTACCAAGACCAGGGAGGCCGACGAAAAGAAGTCCCGCAAGGATTCAAAGTCGCGCATGGAGCTGGCAAAAATACCAGCAGACTGAGGTCGATGTTCCAGGCGAATGGCCATGATTTCGCGCAGCAAAGTTGCGTTGATGGCCAGATCGGCTTTTTTCCCGCCGAGATCGACCAGCCTTGCCTTTAGCCAGCGCATGACGAATTCCAGCAATGCAGCAATGACCGTGCCAATGGCCAGTGTCCACAAAGAGGTGTAGGCCTGGGTGGGTACAACTCTGTTGTAGACGTTCATGGTGAAGAAAATGGAGGCCAGGGTCAGTACGTTGGCAATGACGGTGGCAAGCATGGACTCGTAATAAAAGCCTCTAAAGCGCCACAAGGTGCCCCAGAACCAATCGCGGGCTGGCCCTTGCATAGGCGACAGTGTTTGACTGTGTTTGCGTTCTTGTGCGCGTACAGACAGCACCTCTGGGCGTGCCAGGCCTTGTAGCTCTGCCAGCGAAATGCGTTGCTCTTGCAGTCCGGACTCTGGCCAGTAAACCACGGCCTCTTCATCTTCAATGGCTTTGAGAATGCAGGCTCGACCATCCGTCAAAGGCATCAGCACAGGCAATACGTAGCCAGGAATTTCGCCCACTCGAATGCGAGACCAAGCGGCGACCATGCCATGCTTGTGGGCCATATCAGGGTAGGCGGCCAAAGGGACGCGACCACGGCTATCCAATGCAAATCCGCTGCGCAAGACTTGAATGTGTACAGGACGATCCAGCAGTTTGGCCTGCATAGCCAGACACACTAAAAGGGGGTCGTTCTGCGCTGCTGCTGGGTTGGGTGCTTGCGGTGAAGCGGGTGTGGGTCCACCTGCAGCGGGAACGGGCGATAACACGGGAATGGAGGTGTTCATGTGCAGGTGTCAGGATGGGTTGCGATCGGGATCGGAAGCGACTGGGGGCATGAACCGTGTGGCCAATTGGCCGGTCACAGCCAGCAGGCGCGCACGAGCAATACGTTCGTCATGAAATGCACTAACAGCCGCACTACGGTAGCCAAAGCTGTCAGCCTGGATGTTGAGCAGGTCAAGTAACGAGCGTTTGGCCAACTTGAACTGCTGTCGATAGCCTTCAACCACTTTTTCGCCTACATCAGATTGCGCGCCACCCACCTCCGAGCGCACACGTGTTGCCGCCCACTCTTGCCAAGCCAGTACAGCTTTTTCGCGTTGGACCAATTGGGCTTCTTGCAATGACAGTTGAGAGGCTTTGAGTTGTTGCTCAGCAGCTTTGATTTGTGCGCTGGCTGAGCCTCCGGAGTACAACGGCATGTTCAGCTGCAGTTGAGTCAAGAAGTCTTGCTTGTCTGTCTCGGAGTTGTATTGCCGTGAGGTCACTAAGTCGAGCGTAGGCCAGTACAAGCCCTTGGCCATGCGCAAGGCTGCCTCAGCAGCATGAACTTGCTCCACGTATTGAGCGATGAAGGGCAATTGGTCAGAAACGCTGTCTGCGGCCTCTGCTGCACTACTGGGCAGGTCTGTGAAGTAGCCTTCATGGCCCATGGTGACATCCAGTCCGATGGGGCGTGCATCCAGCCCATCCGGCCAAAAACGTTGCATTTTCTGCATGGCTTGCGCCAAGTCGGATTTGCGCTGCTGCAGGGTCAGACGTGCGTTGTCAAGCCGCACGCCGGCCTGGTCCAGATCAATGCGGCGTCCAGTGTCTGTTTGAGCGATGACCCGGATGTCCTCCAACACCTCGGTGTGCAATTGCATGTTCCTGACGGCAAGCTGGTAGAGGTCGGCGGACTTGGCCCAATTGAGATAGGCCTCGCAGGCGAGCAAAGCAACGTCGTCAAGTGTGACCTGGCTGGACAAATGGGCTGAACGACTCAGGGCGCGAGCGCGGTCGGCATCGGCCTCAATGCGGCCCCCCGACCACAGATTGATTTTTGCGGTGGGTGACAGGCTGGTGCGGCCCAGCGAGGCCGGGGTTTGTCCGTTGAGGTAGCTGTTGCTGGACGCCGTCAGGCTCAGCTGGGGCATGTGCGCGCTGCGGGCTTTGTCAATTTCGGCATCTGCAGCCAAGGCTTTGGCCAGTGCAGCTTGCACTTGCGGATAGTTCTCCAGCGAATAACGCACAACCTCAGGCAGCGTTTGCCCCTGGGCAACCGTGGTTAACCCCGCCAGGATCATTGCGCCTACAGGGCGGAATAAGGAACTACAACGTGACAAAGAGGTGCCTGCAAAAAAGAATTCATTAAAAATTCTCCAGGCAAAAAATCAGATGTATATACGCCAATTGGCGTATACATATACATCTTTGTATTTAAATTTGGCTTATTTTGGTTGTTGTTCTGGTGATTCCGGACTATTTACCGCTGTTGGGGTCTCGGGCTTGAATCTGTATTTCAGCCGCAACTCTTGGTGTGCCCAATGGAGTCGAGGTGAGGCCCTGACGCGTAGCCTCAATGTCTGCTTGACTGGGGTACAGACCCGTGAGCCAATAATCGAACACCCGGCGCGCAATGGGCGCAGCACTGACGGCTCCAAAGCCAGCGTTTTCCACTACGACAGCCACCACAATTGCGGGGTCTTCAGCGGGTGCAAAAGCCATGTACAGAGCGTGATCGCGCTGACGTTCAGCCAATTTCGCAGCGTTGTAATGATCTTTCTGTCCGATGGTGACAGCCTGCGCCGTACCTGTTTTGCCGGCACTTTGGTAGGCGGCTCCACGAAATACCTGGGCAGAGGTGCCTTCATTGACCACGCCGATCAGACCCCTACGAATTACATTGATGTTAGACGCTTTGTAGCCCAAGTCTCGGGCTTGAGGCGTTGGCGCAAGGGTCAGTTGGCGTGAGACAGGATCCTGAGTGGATTTGAGGATATGAGGTGTGTACTGCAAACCT
Organism: uncultured Limnohabitans sp.; assembly: GCA_964589665.1. Classification (GTDB taxonomy): domain Bacteria; phylum Pseudomonadota; class Gammaproteobacteria; order Burkholderiales; family Burkholderiaceae_C; genus Limnohabitans_A. Next base: position 7,327 of record CAZPTM010000026.1, read on the forward strand.
CCATTTGCCAAAGTGGCGGTGGCCGTGGCCAGTTGAAGCATTGTGAAGGCGTTATAGCCCTGACCAATGCCCAAAGAGATGGTCTCTCCTCCAAACCAGCGCTGTTGTTCGGGTTTTTTGTAAGTGTTGCGTTTCCAGAGGGTACTGGGTAGCACGCCACGAACCTCGCCAGGCAAGTCGATACCCGTGATCTGACCAAAACCCAGTGGCTGCATGAAGTCATGGATCGTATCAACGCCCATATCGTTGGCCAGTGAATAGAAATAAACATTGCTCGAAAGCGTGATGGCCCGAACCATGTTGACCGGGCCCAGGCCGCCATCACCGTGGCTACGGAAGGTATGGCCGCCATAGACCCAAGAGCCGTTGTCCACCGTGATCTGTTCTGGCTTGCGTTTGCCCAATTCAAGAGCCGCCAGTGCCATGAAGGGCTTGTAGGTTGAGCCGGGAGGGTAGGTGCCACGCAGTGCCCGGTTGAGCAAGGGTTTGTCGATCGACTCGTTAAGTGCTTTCCAGCTCTCGGTATCGATGCCCTCTACAAACAAGTTGGGATCGAACGTGGGCTTGCTGACAAACGCAAGTACCTCGCCCGACTTGGGGTCTAGCGCCACCAGTGCACCACGACGTTGACCAAAAAGGTCTTCGACCATTTGCTGAAGTCGGATGTCGATGCTCAGAACCAGGTTTTGACCTGGTGTGGCAGCCTGGTTGGAGAGTCGTCGCGTAGCTTTGCCGCCTGCAGAGGTTTCCACCACTTGTACGCCGGTGGTGCCGTGCAATTGCCGTTCGTAACTTTGCTCTACGCCGAGTTTGCCAATGTATTGCGTGCCTCGGTAGTTGCCCGCTTCGTCGTTGTCCTCGAGCCGCTCTTTATCTCGGGTGTTGATGCGACCGATGTAGCCGATCACATGGCTGGCCAACTCGCCAAACGGGTACTGGCGAAACAAACGTGCTTTGACTTCAACGCCCGGGAATCTGTATTGCTGGGCAGTAAAGCGGGCCACCTCTTCATCACTCAATCGAGTTCGGATGGGCAGGCTGTCGAAGTTTTTGGACTCCTCCATCAATCGCTTGAATTTGCGTCGATCGCGGGGCTGGATCTCAATAATTTGTGCCAGCTCATCAATCGTGTCCGCAACATTCAACACCTTATTGGGCGTGATCTCCAGTGTGTAAGCCGAGTAGTTGCGCGCGAGCACCACTCCGTTGCGGTCAAGAATCATCCCGCGCGGCGGCGCGGTCGGAATGATGGCGGTACGGTTACTTTCGGCTTGATCGAGGAGGTCCTCGTGCCGGATGACTTGCAAGTACACCAACCGTGCTAACAAAAGCGAAAAGCACACCAGCACCAGCCAAAGCATGACGCGGATACGGTACTCAAAGCGCAGCAACTCCAGCTCGGTGTTGCGAAGGCGTGCCAGTGGTTTGAATCGCATGGCCAGGATCAGAGGGGGCGGATCTTGTCAGGCGCGTATGGGCGACGTTGAGGAGCCAGCAGCAAGGTGCCGATCACGGGCCATAAAGCGGACTGCAGCACGGGGCCAATCAGAATGCTCCAGCCAGGCCAGCCATCGCCGACGAACAGGCGTGTGATCACTGGCAAAGCGGTGGTCAACAGAAAAAGGGGAAGCACTTGCAATGCCTGCTCTTGCAAAGGAAACCAGAGCAATCGACGCTGCATCAGCAAACCCAGGTAAGTCAAACTGACATAAGCCAGTGCGTTTTGTCCCAGCATTGCGGATTGGTGCACATCCATCAACAGACCCAGCACAAAGCCAATCAACATGCCGACGCGCCGGTTTTGGTGGACTGTCCAGAACAGCAATACGAGACCCAGTAGATCTGGTACTCCAGTCCAGTGCAACAAGCCCAGCAGCATATTGGCAAAAAGTGCCAGAAGCAGGCTCAAGGCGATGAAGCGCGGGTTGACGGGAAGCAGCAATTTTTGCCTCCCTGCAGGCATGATCATGAAATGCTCTCCTGCTTGTGTCGCTTTGAAGCTGCGGGTGCGTTGCCTTCATTGCCCTGAGGGTCCAACACCAGCACATGTCGCCCTTGGCGTTGTGAAGCGGGGGCTGCCAGCACCCTCGCAAAAGAAGAATTTACTTTGCGATCGACCAAAGAAATGCGACCGACATGCAAGCCCGCAGGAAAGACGCCATCAATACCCGAAGTCACCAGCAGGTCGTCAATTTGATCGTCAGCGTTGGTGAGAACGTATTTCAGCTCCAAAGCACCACCCATCGCATAAGGCAAGCCTTGGGCTACATAACGCACGCTGGTGCGGGAGTTCATGATCGAAATGTGCTGGCTGCGGTCGGTCAGCAAAGTGACTTCACTGCGCAGGGGATACGTTCGCGTCACTTGGCCTACAACGCCTTGTGCGTCAATCACCGCCGAGCCTGGCAGTAGTCCCGCCAGAGAGCCTTTGTTGATGACCAATTTTTCTGAATAGGGGTCCTGAATGCCATACAAAATTTCGCAGACCCTGCTGTTGGACGGGTGCTGGGTTTGCAGATTGATCATTTGCCGCAATTGAGCGTTTTCTGCTGCTAGCTGCTCAACGCGTTGCAGGCGTTGCGCTTGCGAAAGGGTTAGCGCTTCGTACTTCAGCTGAGCGTCCTGGGCTGATTCCAGGCCCTGAAAATATTGGCTGGTGGCATCCGCAAGGCGCCCAGGCAACAAAGACGCCCACTGCAAAGGCATGAGTGCCACACTGAGTGTGGCGCGGATGGGTTGCGAGACCTGCAATCTATGGTCGGCCGCCATCAGGCCGATCGAGATTGCACCCAGCAAGATCAGCTTGAGGGTGGAGGACAGGCCCTGCCGGAAAAACGCAGGTGTGGAGCGATCAATGGAGTCCAGGGGCATGGCCGCACCAGAGGGCCTGGCCCTTATTCGTCAGTAAAGATGCTGCCGAGCTTGTCCATGCGCTCCAGGGCCATGCCGCAGCCGCGGGCCACGCAGGTCAGCGGATCTTCAGCCACCAGTACCGGCAGGCCAGTTTCTTCGGCCAGCAGGCGGTCCAGATCGCGCAGCAACGCACCGCCACCGGTCAGCATCATGCCGCGTTCGGCAATGTCGGCGCCCAACTCGGGCGGGGTTTGTTCCAGAGCGGTTTTGACGGCTGAAACGATCTGGTTGAGTGGATCGGTCAATGCTTCCAGGATTTCGTTGGAGCTGATGGTGAAGCTACGAGGCACGCCTTCGGACAGGTTGCGGCCTTTGACTTCCATCTCCTTGACTTCGGAGCCGGGGAAGGCCGAGCCAATTTGTTTCTTGATGGCTTCTGCGGTGGGCTCACCAATGAGCATGCCGTAGTTGCGGCGGATGTAGTTAATGATGGCTTCGTCGAACTTGTCGCCACCCACGCGCACACTGCCTTTGTAGACCATGCCACCCAGCGAGATCACGCCCACTTCGGTGGTGCCACCGCCAATGTCCACGACCATGGAGCCCGAAGCTTCGGACACCGGCAGGCCGGCGCCAATGGCTGCGGCCATGGGTTCTTCAATCAGGTACACCTCGGAGGCGCCTGCGCCCAGAGCCGATTCACGGATGGCGCGACGCTCCACCTGGGTGGAGCCGCAGGGCACGCAAATGATGATGCGTGGGCTGGGGCGGAAGGTGCTGCGCGGGTGAACCATGCGGATGAACTGCTTGAGCATCTGCTCGGTCACGGTGAAGTCGGCGATCACGCCGTCCTTCATGGGGCGGATAGCTTCGATGTTGCCGGGCACCTTGCCCAGCATGGCCTTGGCTTCGTGGCCGACGGCCTGCAGGGTTTTTTTGCCCTGGGGGCCACCTTCGTGACGAATGGCAACCACAGAGGGCTCGTCGAGCACAATGCCCTTTTCGCGCACAAAAATCAGGGTGTTGGCGGTGCCCAGGTCGATGGCCAGGTCACTGGAAAAATAACGGCGGAATGAGGAAAACATGCGCAATTCCTAGGTGGCCAAAGTGATCAACTCGGGCCTGCAAACAGGGTGATGAAAGGCTTTGTCCGAGGCAGATCAGTGCCTGCCTTCTCTAAACACAGGATAATACCCGATTGCCCGTTTCTTGCGCACTTTATAGCTCGACCAAAGTGTGAAGATATGAAAAAGAAACGAATGCTTTGGAGTTCACACCACTATGACGCTGACTGCCCAGGACATTGACCGGATCGCCAACCTGGCCCGGCTGGAGCTCAAGCCCGAGGAAAACGGGCACCTGCTCGACCAGATCAACGGTTTTTTTAATATTGTCGAAGCCATGCAGGCTGTCGATACGACCGGCGTGGAACCGCTGCCGCACCCCGTGGCCGTGATCCAGGACGTGCAACTGCGTCTGCGTGAGGACGTGGTGAGCGAACCCAACAACCGTGAGGCCAACCAGCAAAGCGCCCCCGCTGTCGAGCGTGGGCTTTTCCTGGTGCCCAAAGTGATCGAGTGAGGGTGGCCATGACGCAATTGCATGACATGACCGTGGCTGAACTGGCCACCGGCCTGAAGGCCAAAACTTTCTCTGCCTCCGAGGTGGCGCAGCACTTTGTGTCGCGCGCTCAGGCAGACAATACGGGCAGCTTTTTGGCCCTGAACCCCGAGGCCACGCTGGCGCAGGCCAAGGCCTCCGATGCGCGTATCGTCGCAGGCACAGCGGGCAAGCTGGAAGGCGTACCCCTGGGCCACAAAGACATTTTTGTTACCAAAGATTTTCCGACCACCGCCGGCTCAAAAATGCTGGCGGGCTACCGCTCGCCGTTTGATGCCACGCTGGTGCAGCGTCTGGCCGAGGCTGGCATGGTCACGGTGGGCAAGCTCAACTGCGATGAATTTGCCATGGGCTCGGCCAACGAAAACTCGGCATACGGTCCGGTGAAAAACCCTTGGGACGCCAACCGCGTGCCTGGCGGCTCGTCGGGCGGCAGCGCCGCCGCCATTGCGGCCCGCATCGTGCCCGCCGCCACCGGTACCGACACGGGCGGCTCGATCCGCCAGCCCGCCAGCTTTTGCGGCATCACCGGTATCAAGCCGACCTATGGCCGCGCCAGCCGCTACGGCATGATCGCCTACGCCTCCAGCCTGGACCAGGGCGGCCCCATGGCCCGTACCGCCGAGGACTGCGCGATGCTGCTGAGCGCCATGTGTGGTCCAGATGCCGACCGCGACTCGACCTCGCTGGACGTGCCTGCAGAAGACTTCACGAAGTCTTTGGGCGCGGACCTGAAGGGCCTGCGCATCGGCATTCCTAAAGAGTTCTTTGGCGAAGGCTTGCACGCCGATGTACGCGCCGCTGTTGACGCTGCTTTGGCAGAACTCACCAAGCTCGGCGCCACGCTGGTGCCCATTAGCCTGCCGCGCACCGAGCTGGCCATTCCGGTGTACTACATCATTGCTCCGGCTGAAGCTAGCTCCAACCTGAGCCGATTCGATGGCGTCAAGTTTGGCCACCGCGCCAAGGACTACACCGATTTGGAGAGCATGTACAAAAAATCGCGTGCCGAAGGTTTTGGCAGCGAGGTCAAGCGCCGCATCATGATCGGCACCTATGTGCTGAGCCACGGTTACTACGATGCCTACTATCTGCAGGCGCAAAAAATCCGCCGC